>NZ_JBHYMS010000049.1:0-59456 GCF_042743185.1 Inquilinus sp. NPDC058860
GGGCCCCGTCATCGCCGCCCACGGCGCCCTCTATCCCCGCGATAGAGACGTGGACGCGATGGTTGGGCGCCACCACCACCAACCACAGCCGCGGCGGCCTTGGCCCGCCCAGCACGCAGGCCAAGGCCGCCCGCAGCGTCTCGCCGCCGCTGAGGTCGCCGACCCGGCGCAGCGCCGCGTCGGCCCGGAACAGGAAGCGCGCCAGCGCCGCCCGGCAGGCATTGTCGGTCGCCTCCGGATGCATCGCCCGGAAGTTCTGCAGGATGGTGCGATCCGGCCGCAGCCCGCCGGCCCGCTGGTCGAGCACGGCGATGCCGCCGCCGAAGCGGCGGACCCGGCCCTCATCCGGCTGCAGCTCGCCGGCCGCGAGGCGCAGCAGCGTCGACTTGCCGGCGCCGTTCGGCCCGGTCACCGCCACCCGCTCCGGCCCGGCCAGGATGAAGGACAGGTCGCGCAGCACCGGTCGGGTCGCGCCGGGCGGCGACCAGGAGACGTGCTCGAAGGCGAGGACCGTGGTGCCGACGGCGAGCCCGGTGGACGGCAGCGAGGCCGCCAGAATCTCGGTGCGCTCGATCGCGGCGCGGGCCCCGGCCAGGGCCGCCTCGGCGGCCTCCTGCCGCCGGTCGTGAAGGCCGCTCTGGCGCGCCTGGGTGTGCCCGGCCCACTCCTTGGCGGCATCCAGCAGCAGCTTGGACTGGCTTCCGCTCGCCCGGGATCTGCGGGCTCGGGAATCGCTGCGGGCCTTCCGCTCCACGGCCGCCTGCCGCTCCCGCGCCAGCCGCGTCACCTCCTTCTCGGCATGGATCAGGCCACGCTGCGCCGCCTCGGCATCGGCCTCGCGCCGGGCCCGGTACTCGTCCCAGTTGCCGCCGTAGACCCGGGCGCCGAGGCCGGACAGCTCGACGATCCGGTCCATCCGGCGCAGCACCCCACGGTCGTGGCTGACCACCAGGGCGCCGCCGCGCCAGCTTTCCAGCAGGTCGCGGACGGCGTCGCGGCCGTCGGCGTCGAGGTTGTTGGTCGGCTCGTCCAGCACCAGCATGTCCGGCGGGTCGACCAGCAGCCCGGCCAGGGCCAGCCGGGTGGCCTCGCCGCCGCTCAGGGTGCCGAGCGGCCGGCGCAGGTCGAGATCGGCGGGCAGGCCCAGCCTGGGCAGCGCCGCGGCCGCCCGCTCCTCCACCGTCCAGTCGGCGGCGGCGAGGTCCTCTTCATTGCCCTCCCCCGCCAGCAGCCGGTCGAGCCGGGCCAGGGCCGGAGCGATGCCGAGCGCGTCGGCGGCGGTCATGCCGGGCGAGACCTGCACGGCCTGGGGCAGCAGGCCGATCCGGCCCTGCCGCAGGATGCGGCCGGATTGCGGCGGGATCTCGCCCAGCAGCAGGCGCAGCAGCGTCGACTTGCCGACGCCGTTGCGGCCGACGAGGCCGGTCCGCTCGGCCCCGAAGGCGAGCGTCAGATCCTCGAACAGCGGGCGGTGGTCAGGGGTGTGGTGGGACAGCGACTCGGCGGCAAGGAGAAGCATGACGGCTCGACGGAGGCAGCGTGACGGGGCGGGTGAAATGCCGTTCCGTCCTGCGTTCCATCGGGGCCTCTCCTGCTGTGTGAGGCCGGCAGCATAGCCGCAAAAATTATCCAGGCAAACCAGGGCACAGGCGCGCATCCTTGCGGCGGGGTGGGAATGAGGCCTGAGATGGCGGATGAAGAGACGGTCCGGCGGGCCGCGCTGGCCCTGCCGGAGGTGACGGAGGAGGCGCATTGGGAGCGGCCATCCTTCCGGGTCGGCGGCAGGATCTTCGCCGTGCTGCGCCCGGCGGAGCGTCGGGCGGTGCTGAAGCTGCCGCACGACCACCAGGAGATGCTGTTCGCGGCGCGTCCCGAGGCCTTCACACCGGCGCGCTGGGGCCGGCTGGTCTGGACCTTCGTCGCGCTGCCGCAGGTCGATGACGAGCAGATGGCGGCGCTGGTGGCCGAGGCCTGGCGCGAGGTGGCGCCGAAGCGGCTCGCGCGGCGGACGCGGTCCAGATGAGCCTGGAACTCCAATCGGTTGGGCAGAAAAGCTAAAGACGTTGGTTGGGTTCGCTCTTGCGAACCCGACACAGGATCAAGCCGTAAGATGTTGGGTTCGCGTGCGCGAACCCAACCTACGGATCAATGCACCGCCATCTCGGCCCGGATCTTCTGGCGCAGCAGGTCGATCGGCGCCAGCCGGTCGCGCTGCGCCTCGAAGTGCCAGAAGGTCCAGCCGTTGCAGGAGGGGGCGCCCTGCAGCGCCGCGCCGACCCGGTGGATCGACCCGGCGTGGTCGCCCTCGCTGTTGCTGGCGATCAGCGTGCCGTCGGCCCGCACCTTGGCGACATAGCGGCGCTGGGTGTCGAACAGCCGGTCGCCCGGCCGCAGCATGCCGCGCTCCACCACCCAGCCGAAGGGCACGCGCGGCGCCTGCCGCTTCGACAGGGTGTCGAGCATGCTCGGGTCGACCGGCGACTCGATCGCGGCGATGCGCTGGGCCGCCACGCGGGCATAGGCCTCCTCACGCTCGACGCCGATGAACCTGCGGCCCAGGCGCTTGGCCACGGCGCCGGTGGTGCCGCTGCCGAAGAACGGGTCGAGGATGGTCTCCCCCGCCCGGGTCGAGGACAAGAGGACGCGCCACAGCAGCGCCTCGGGCTTCTGCGTCGGATGCGCCTTGCGGCCGTCGATCTTCAGCCGCTCGCCGCCGCTGCAGATCGGCAGCGTCCAGTCGCTGCGCATCTGCAGCTCCTCGTTCAGCGCCTTCATGGCGTCGTAGTTGAAGGTGTAGCGGCTGTCGGGCGACTTGGCGGCCCAGATCAGCGTCTCATGCGCGTTGGTGAAGCGGGTACCGCGGAAGTTCGGCATCGGGTTCGACTTGCGCCAGACGATGTCGTTCAGGATCCAGAAGCCGAGATCCTGCAGGATGGCGCCGACCCGGAAGATGTTGTGGTAGGTGCCGATCACCCACAGCGTGCCGTCGTCCTTCAGCGCGTGGCGCGCTGCGGCCAGCCAGTCCCGCGTGAAGCGGTCATAGGTGGCGAGGTCGCTGAACTTGTCCCATTCCGCATCGACGCCGTCGACCCGGCTCTCATCCGGCCGGCGCAGCTCGCCCCCCAACTGCAAATTGTAGGGCGGGTCGGCGAACACGCAATCGACCGAGCCGGCGGGCAGCGACCGCATCGCCGAGATGCTGTCGCCGAGGACGATCCGGCAGCCCGGCGGCAGGCGCTCGGTGATGATGGGTGATTCGCTCATGAGGCGACGATGATTCGCCGCGGAGTCGCCGTCAATCCCCCGCTTGAATCAGCCTGTTATGGCGAGTCGCTGCAGCACCGGGGCAAAAGACCGCCGGTGATGCTCGCAGACCCCGATGCGGTCGAGCGCGGCGATGTGCTCGGGCGTGCCGTAGCCGACATTGCGTTCCCACCCATAGCCGGGATGAAGGGTGGAGAGACGCAACATCTCGTGGTCGCGCACAACTTTTGCGAGGATCGAGGCGGCCGCGATCGACAGCGACAAGGCGTCGCCGCCGACCACGGCCCGGCCGTCGCAGGGCAGCCCGTCGGGCACCTTGTTGCCGTCGACGAGCGCGATGTCGGGACGCTCCGGCAGGGCATCCAGCGCCCGGCGCATCGCCAGCATGCTGGCCTGGAGGATGTTGATTCGGTCGATCTCCTCGACCGAGGCCCAGCCGAAGCCGACCTGCGCCACCGCCCGGATGCGCGGCACCAGCGCCTCGCGCCGCTGCGCCGTCAGCACCTTGCTGTCGTCGATCAGGGCCGCGAGATCGGGGTCGAGCGGCCGGGTCAGCACCACGGCCGCGGCCAGCACCGGGCCGGCCAGCGGGCCGCGGCCGACCTCGTCCAGCCCGGCGACGTTCCGCACCGGCGCGCCGCACTCGATCTCGAGACTCCAATCCGGCATGCCGACCCTCCTGCCCCAGGGCATAGCGCCGGCGAGACGAAGAGCCAAGCCCGTAGCGTCCCGCAGTCCGAATGCGGCTACGCGGGCTGATCCGAAAGGTCGAGGCGACGCTCGATCCGGTCGAGCCGGTCATGAATGCGCTCGAATCGTCCACCGATTTCGGCGCGGAACTCGGCACCGTCGCGCTCCAGATGCGCCAGATGCCGCTTGATCGCGGCAAGGCGCACGCGCTGTTCGCGCTGTTCCGACCGCATCTCCGCCACATCGGCACGGACGGCACGTAGAAGCTCGATGACGAGGTTTTCAGGCTCGGTCGTCATGATACGAATCAGCGGTGAGCCGTGTGGGATGTCAAACCGTTGGCCAACACGCCCCCTCAGAACAAGCTCATCTGGTCGCCCGGCCGCGGCGGCGGGGAGAACTGGGTGATGTCCAACGTCCAGCGCTTGCGGTCGAGGCCGAGCCGGCGGACGGCGTGGTTGAAGCGGGCGCGGATCAGGTCGGCCACCGGCCCCTCGCCGCGATGCCGCTCGCCGAAGCCCGACTTGTAGAGTCGGCCGCCGCGGGTCTGGCGGATCAGCGACATCACCCGGCCCGCCCGGTCCGGCGCATGCGCCTGGAGCCATTCCTCGAACAGGCCGGCGATCTCCAGCGGCAGCCGCAGCAGCGTCCAGCCCGCCGCCGTGGCGCCGGCCTTCACCGCCGCCTCCAGCACCTGCTCCAGCGAATGGTCGTTGAGGCCCGGGATCATCGGCGAGGTCAGCACGATCACCGGGATGCCGGCCTGGGTCAGCTGCCGCATCGTCTCCAGCCGCCGCGGCGGCGTCGCCGCCCGCGGCTCCAGCGTCCGCGCCAGCTCGCGGTCCAGCGTCGACAGCGAGATGCAGACCGCCGCCAGCCCCTTCGCCGCCATCGGCGCCAGGAGGTCGATGTCGCGGGTGATCAGCGCCGATTTGGTGACGATGCCGAGCGGATGGTTGAAGCGCGACAGCACCTCGATCACCCGGCGGGTCAGCTTCAGCTCGCGCTCGATCGGCTGGTACGGATCGGTGTTGGTGCCCATCGCCATCACCGCCGGGACGTAGCCGGGCCGCCGCAACTCGGCCTCCAGCAGCTCCGGTGCGTCCGGCTTGTAGAACAGCTGGGTCTCGAAATCGAGGCCGGGCGACAGGCCGAGCCAGGCATGGGTCGGCCGGGCGAAGCAGTAGATGCAACCGTGCTCGCAGCCCCGGTAAGGGTTGATCGACCGGTCGAACATGATGTCCGGCGAGTCGTTGCGGGTGATGATGGTGCGGGCGGTGTCGACGTGCAGCTGCGTGCGCAGCGGCGGCTCCCCCTCCTCATCCTCCGGCGGCAGTCCCGCCCAGCCGTCGTCGACCCGGTGGCGGGTTGCGGCCTCGAAGCGGCCGGTGCGGTTGCTGACCGCACCGCGGCCCTTGCGCGGCTGGTCGGGCAGCTCGTCGAGTTCGGGTGGCTTGATCGGCATGAGAACAAATATAGAACATAAGAGCCGGCTTGCCAATCCCCTCCGGGCAGCCCCACATGTCGGCCGCAGGCGGCGCCGAGACTCGTCTTGACGCCCGGGCACGAAGGGACTATCAAGCGCCCTCGTTTTTCTTGGGGCCGTCGTTGGCCCGAACTGGGACCGACAATGGCCAACCACAAGTCCGCCGAGAAGCGCATCCGTCAGACCGAGCGTCGCACGGTCGTCAACCGCAATCGCGTCAGCCGCATCCGCACCTTCGTCAAGAAGGTCGAGGCGGCGATCGAGTCCGGCGACAAGGCCGCCGCGGCCGAGGCCTTCAAGGCGGCGCAGCCGGAGATGCATCGCGGCGTCACCAAGGGCGTGCTGCAGAAGAACACGGTCGCGCGCAAGCTGTCGCGCCTGTCCGGCCGCATCAAGGCCCTCTAAGCCCGGAACACCGACAAGCCGTTCCGCGACGGCGGTCGCGGGACGGCTTTCTCATGTCCAGGGGAACGGTGGATGCGGCACAACCGGCCGCCGTCCGGGACCGTTTTTTGCGTTTTGGGATGGTCCGGATTTGTTCCGTTGCCAGCCCGCGCCCACCCTGCATATGATCATCTTTCGCCCGCGCGTCAGCAGGTGAAGATGGTTTCAGGACACAACTTGCCCGGCTACCAGCCTTCCTCGCGAAGATTGGCAGAAGTCTGCGAGTGTCTCTGAAAAATACTTAAGCAGCTTCTATTACCCGATCTTTCGGCTTCATAAGTAGCCGCGAGGAATTGTTCCTGCATGTCGGTCGTGATACTCTGATTATTACAGTTTGAGTTCTGGAGCATGGCAGCCGCGCATCCGACATCGGGTGCCGCTGGTGGTGGGAACGGGTAAAGTCCGGGTCGCTGGCGGGGCCGCGCATCGCGGCCGCCGGAGTCGAATGAGGGGTCGGAAGGCAGCATGTCGTCGATGGGGGGAGTCATCGCATCGATCGATCAGCAATGGGCCCGGGTCTGCGGCCGGTTGCGCGAGGAGGTGGGCGAGGGCGCCTTCAAGAGCTGGCTGCGCCCTGTCGTCGTGGTCGATCTCGATGGCGGCGAGGTCCGCATCGCCGCCCCCACCCGCTTCATGCGCGACTGGGTCGCCGCCCACTACGCCGACCACATCCGCCGGCTGTGGCACTCCGAGAACCCCGACATCCACAGCGTCGACGTGATCGTCGTGCCGGACCGGCTGGCGAAGCCCCCGGCCGCGGACAGGCCGGCGGCGACCGCCCCGGCCTCGCGCGCCGAGTCGCGGCCGACCGCGACGGCGGAGCGCCCGCCCGAATCGGCGGCCGAATTCGGCGCCGTGCTCGACCAGCGCTTCACCTTCGACAACTTCGTCGTCGGCAAGCCGAACGAGCTGGCCCATGCCGCCGCCCGCCGGGTGGCGGAGGCCAACAGCGTCACCTTCAACCCGCTGTTCCTCTATGGCGGGGTGGGCCTGGGCAAGACCCACCTGATGCACGCCATCGCCTGGCACATCCGGCAGAAGCACCCGGAGCGGCGCGTGCTGTACATGTCCGCCGAGAAGTTCATGTACCAGTTCATCCGGGCCCTGCGGTTCAGGGACACGATGACGTTCAAGGAGATGTTCCGGTCGGTCGACGTGCTGATGATCGACGACGTGCAGTTCATCTCCGGCAAGGACTCCACCCAGGAGGAGTTCTTCCACACCTTCAACGCCCTGGTCGACCAGAACCGCCAGGTGGTGATCTCGGCCGACAAGTCGCCCTCCGACCTCGAGGGGATGGAGGAGCGGCTGCGCTCCCGCCTCGGCTGGGGCCTGGTCGCCGACATCCACCCCACCACCTACGAGCTGCGGCTGGGCATCCTGCAGGCCAAGGCGGAGACGGCGCGGGTCGAGATCCCGGCCAAGGTGATGGAGTTCCTGGCCCACAAGATCACCTCCAACGTGCGCGAGCTGGAGGGGGCGCTGAACCGCATCACCGCCCATGCCGAGCTGGTGCACCGGCCGATCACCCTGGAATCGACCCAGGAGCTGCTGCACGACCTGCTGCGCGCCTCCGACCGCCGGGTCACCATCGACGAGATCCAGAAGCGCGTCGCCGAGCACTACAACATCAAGGTCGCCGACATGCATTCGGCCCGCCGCGCCCGCACCGTGGCCCGGCCGCGGCAGGTGGCGATGTACCTGTCGAAGCAGCTCACCCCCCGCTCGCTGCCGGAGATCGGCCGCAAGTTCGGCGGCCGGGATCACACGACCGTGATGCATGCCGTGCGCAAGATCGAGGAGCTGTGCAGCGAGGACCGCTCCTTCGCCGAGGATGTCGAGCTGCTGCGCCGCATGCTTCAGGTTTGAACCCGCCGACTCCGGAGGCTGCTCGGCAGCCGGTCGGCAGGCCCGGAAAATCTGTCCGGCGCCGTGTCCGGCCCTGCGCCTGCCTCTCGCCACCGCCGCAGGCTTTCGGCTATAGTGCGCCCCCGCCGCGTCGGCCGGGCTCCTGCCCGCCCCGATGAACTGTCCGGCGGCCGGCATCGTCGAAGTGGAATCGGGATGAAGCTGATCATCGAGCGTGCCGCCCTTCTGAAGGGCCTGAGCCATGTGCAGAGCGTCGTCGAGCGGCGCAACACCATCCCGATCCTGTCCAATATCCTGCTGCGTGCCGATGGCGGCGCGCTGCGCCTGACGGCCACCGACATGGATCTCGAGATCGTCGAATCCGTGCCGGCCGAGATCCAGGCGCCGGGCGGCACCACCGCCCCGGCCCACACCCTCTACGACATCGTCCGCAAGCTGCCGGACGGCAGCCAGGTCGAGATCGAGACCAACCCCGACGGCGGCTCGCTGACGCTGCGCGCCGGCCGCTCGAACTTCCGGCTGGGCTGCCTGCCGGTCGAGGATTTCCCGAGCATGGCGGGCGGCGAGCTGAGCCACCGCTTCACCATCGCCGCCGGCGACCTCAGGGTGATGATCGACCGGACCAAGTTCGCGATCTCGACCGAGGAGACGCGCTACTACCTGAACGGCATCTACCTGCACGCCGCCACGGCCGACACCGTGCCGGTGCTGCGCGCCGTCGCCACCGACGGCCACCGCCTGGCCCGGGTCGAGATGCCGCTGCCGGACGGCGCCGACGGCATCCCCGGCGTGATCGTGCCGCGCAAGACCGTGATGGAGCTGCGCAAGCTGCTGGACGAGAGCGGCGAGACGGTCGAGGTGCAGCTGTCCGAGACCAAGACCCGCTTCACCCTGCCGGGTTCTGCGGGCGACGGCGTGGTGCTGACCTCGAAGCTGATCGACGGCACCTTCCCGGAATATGAGCGGGTGATCCCGAGCGGCAACGACAAGATCCTCGAGGTCGACGCCAAGGAGTTCGCCAAGGCGGTCGACCGCGTCTCCACCATCTCGACCGAGAAGAGCCGGGCGGTGAAGCTGACGATCGAGAACGGCTCGCTGACCCTTTCCGCCAACTCGGCCGAGCAGGGCAGCGCCACCGAGGAGATCGAGGTCAGCTACGAGGCGTCGAAGATCGAGATCGGCTTCAACAGCCGCTATCTTCTGGACATCACCCAGCAGATCGAGGGCGACGGCGCCCGCTTCGCCATGGCCGATGCCGGGTCGCCGACCATCGTCCGCGACACCGCCGATTCCAGCGCGCTGTACGTGCTGATGCCGATGCGGGTGTGACGGCTTGAACACAGGACAGCGGGCATTCGGGGCGAAGCATCCGCTTCGGATGCCTTGAGCCACATGTCCCAGGACCCCATGCCGGAGCAGGCGGCCGCCTCGTCCGGGCGCACCCCGGGAGCGGGGGGCCGGATCGCGGTGACGCGCCTGACGCTGACCGAGTTCCGCTGCTACGGCCAGCTGCGGATCGAGCTGGACCCGCGCCCGGTGGTGCTGACCGGGCCGAACGGCGCCGGCAAGACCAACCTGCTGGAAGCCGTGTCCTTCCTGTCGCCGGGCCGCGGCCTGCGCCGGGCGCCGCTGCCGGAGGTGACGCGCCGCCAGGCCACCGGCGGCGCCGGCTGGGCGGTCGCGGCCCGGCTGCTGACCCCGACCGGCGAGATCGCGCTGGGCACCCGGCTGGAGCCCGGCGAGGGCCGCCGCGCCGTGCAGATCGACGGCCGACCGGCGCAGAGCCAGGCGGCGTTCGGCGCCCGGGCGCCGATGGTCTGGCTGACGCCGCAGATGGACCGGCTGTTCGGCGACGCCGCCAGCCAGCGCCGCCGCTTCCTCGACCGGCTGGTGTTCGGCTTCCACCCCGACCATGCCGGGCAGCTCGGCGCCTATGAGCGGGCGATGCGCGAGCGCAACCGGCTGTTGAAGGAACCCCGCGCCGACCCGGCCTGGCTGGCGGCGCTGGAGGACACGATGGCGACCAGCGGCACCGCCGTCGCCGCCGCCCGGCGCGAGCTGGTGGCGCGGCTGCGCGGCGCCGAGTCGCTGATGATCGAAGGCCCCTTCCCCCGCGCCGAGCTGGCCGTGGAAGGCCGGATCGAGGCGTGGCTCGAGGATCGGCCGGCGGTCGATGCAGAAGAGGCTTTTCGGAACCTTTTGTGCGATAATCGCCGCATCGACGCTGCGGCCGGAGCCGCGACGGAAGGTCCGCACCGCAGCGACCTGTCCGTCCACCACCGGACCAAGGCGATGCCGGCGGCGCAGTGCTCGACCGGCGAGCAGAAGGCGCTCCTGATCGGCATCGTTCTTGCCAATGCCCGCCTGCTCGCCGGGGAACGCGGCGCCCCGCCCCTCCTCCTCCTCGACGAGGTGGCGGCGCATCTCGACGAGGCCCGTCGGGCAGCGTTGTACGAGGAGATCCTGGCGCTCGGCGCCCAGGCCTGGATGACCGGCACCGATCCGGCGCTGTTCGCGCCGCTCGGGGACCGGGCCCACCACCTTGGCGTCGACGACGCCCGGGTGGCGGCCCGGGACGCCGTTTGAAATGGATGAAGAAGTATGTCGGATTCTGCGATCCCGAACGACAACGGCGCCTATGATGCCGGTTCCATCACCGTGCTGCGCGGCCTCGAAGCGGTGCGCAAGCGGCCGGGCATGTATATCGGCGACACCGATGACGGCTCCGGCCTGCACCACATGGTGTACGAGGTCGTCGACAACGCCATCGACGAGGCGCTGGCCGGATACTGCGACACCGTCACGGTGACGCTGAACGCCGAGGGCTCGGTCTCGGTGACCGACAACGGCCGCGGCATTCCGGTCGCGATCCATGAGGAGGAGGGCATCAGCGCCGCCGAGGTGGTGATGACCCAGCTGCACGCCGGCGGCAAGTTCAACCAGAACTCCTACAAGGTGTCGGGCGGCCTGCACGGCGTCGGCGTCTCGGTGGTGAACGCGCTGTCGGAGACGCTGGACCTGCGCATCTTCCGCGACGGCCACGAATGGCACATGCGCTTCCGCGACGGCGAGAGCGAGGCGCCGCTGGCGGCGGTCGGGGCGCAGGGCGAGAACCGCGGCACCCATGTCACCTTCCTGCCGTCGAAGCAGACCTTCACCAAGACCGAGTTCGATTTCGGCACGCTGGAGCACCGGCTGCGCGAGCTGGCCTTCCTGAACTCCGGCGTCGCGCTGACCCTGACCGATGCGCGGGGGCCGGAGCCGCGGGTCGTCGAGATGCATTACGAGGGCGGGCTGAAGGCCTTCGTCAACTACCTCGACAAGGCCAAGCAGCCGCTGCACGGCGAGCCGATCACGGTGACGTCGGAGCGCGACGGCATCACGGTCGAAGTGGCGATGCAGTGGAACGACAGCTACCACGAGACCATGCTGTGCTTCACCAACAACATCCCGCAGCGTGACGGCGGCTCGCATCTGGCCGGGTTCCGCGGCGCGCTGACGCGGCAGGTGAACAGCTACGCCACCGAGAGCGGCATCCTGAAGAAGGAGAAGGTGGCGCTGACCGGCGACGACGCCCGCGAGGGGCTGACCTGCGTCCTGTCGGTGAAGGTGCCCGACCCGAAATTCTCCAGCCAGACCAAGGACAAGCTGGTCTCCTCCGAGGTCCGGCCGGTGGTCGAGGCGGTGGTCAGCGAGATGCTGGCGACCTGGTTCGAGGAGCACCCGAACGACGCCAAGCGGGTGATCCAGAAGGCGGTCGAGGCCGCCACCGCCCGCGAGGCGGCGCGCAAGGCGCGCGAGCTGACCCGGCGCAAGGGCGCGCTCGACTTTGCCTCCCTGCCCGGCAAGCTGGCCGACTGCCAGAACCGGGACCCGGCGGAATCCGAGCTGTTCCTGGTCGAGGGCGACAGCGCCGGCGGCTCGGCCAAGCAGGGCCGCGACCGCAAGTTCCAGGCCATCCTGCCGCTGCGCGGCAAGATCCTGAACGTCGAGCGGGCGCGGATCGACAAGATGCTGGGCTCGGCCGAGATCGGCACGCTGATCACGGCGCTGGGCACCAGCATCCGCGACGAGTTCGACGCCGACAAGGCGCGCTATCATCGCATCATCATCATGACCGACGCCGATGTGGACGGCAGCCATATCCGCACCCTGCTGCTGACCTTCTTCTACCGGCAGATGCCGCAGCTGATCGAGCGCGGCTACCTCTACATCGCCCAACCGCCGCTGTACCGCGCCGCCCGCGGCAAGGAGGCGGTGTATCTGAAGGACGATTCCGCGCTCGAGGCCTATCTGATCGACAGCGGCATGCGCGACCTGGTGTTCACCCCCTTCGACGGCGCCCAGGTGGCCGGCCTCGACCTGCGCGCCCGGATCGTGCAGGCGCTGGAGGTGAAGCACCAGCTGACCCCGCTGATCCGCAAGGTCGGCAGCCGCATGGTGGTCGAGCAGGTGGCGATCGCCGGCGCGCTGGCGTCGCGCATCGTCAACGACCCGACGCTGGCCACGGAGACCGCGACCTACATCTCCAACCGGCTCGACGCGCTGGAGCCGGAGTTCGAGCGCGGCTGGCAAGGGTCGCAGCTGCCGCCGCAGGGCAACCAGCCCGGCGGGCTGGTGTTCCGCCGCACCCTGCGGGGGGTGACCGAGGGCCGGGTCATCGATTCCGACATCATCCGCTCGGTCGAGGCGCACAAGCTGGACCGTTTGGCCGGCGAGCTGCAGGCGCTGTACAAGCGGCCGGGCGTGCTGACCTGGATGAACCCGAAGGGCCCGGCCCAGGAATGGCCGATCACCGGCCCGATCGACCTGATCGACCGGGTGCTGGAGCAGGGCCGCAAGGGCCTGGCGGTGCAGCGTTACAAGGGCCTGGGCGAGATGAACCCGGACCAGCTGTGGGAGACCACGCTGGACCCCAATGCCCGGGTGCTGCTGCGGGTCGAGGTCAAGCACGCCGACGACGCCGAGGAGGTGTTCTCGACCCTGATGGGCGACGTGGTCGAGCCGCGCCGCGACTTCATCCAGGAGAACGCGCTGAAGGTGACGAACCTGGACGTGTGATCCGGCAGGTCGGGAAGTGCCTTCGGCCCCTCCCGCGGGGCGGGAGAGGCAAAGAAGTCCGGGCGTCGTAGGTTGGGTTCGCGGCAGCGAACCCAACAGGATCGGAGGGCCGCGACGGCGGCGGCATGTTGGGTTCACGAAGGCGCGAACCCAACCTACGCGGTCATCCCGTGTCCGGGGATTTGGGCCTGCGGCCGGCCGGCTGGCCTCGATCAGCTCCGCCACCTCCGGCCGCTCCACCCGCTCGCACATCTCGGCGGCGCGGGCCGATCATCGCCGACAGCGCCCGGCCGGAGACCATCAGCTACATGCAGCGCCAGGGCTTCGGCAGCATCACGGGATCGATCAAGGGGGCGGGGTCGATGCAGGACGGGGTCGAGTTCCTGAAGGCGCACGACATCCTGGTGCATCCGCGCTGCCGGCACCTGATCGACGAGCTGGCGCTGTACAGCTACCGCACCCACCCGAAGACCGGCGCGATCCTGTCCGAGCTGGAGGACTGCGAGAACCACGCCGTCGAGGGGCTGCGGCGGGGCGGCTATGACAGCTCGATGAAGTGGGTGTGAGGGACAGCGGCGCCTGCTTCGGCGAGGGCGGAAACTGCGGGCGGGAATCCGGGCTTGTCGGGCATTCAGCCTCCGATCGCCCATGTCACCCTAATTCTTCTGTCTCAGTCCAGGGGTGCAGTCCATTGCGGTCTCCCGGCGCACCCGTCACCGAATTCACACTATGCCGTCCGCTCGCCGATCCAGTCGCTCAGAACTGCAGCACCGTGATGGAGGTGGGGTCGAGGGTGAGGATGAGGCGATTGCCCACTGGGGCGACAGAAGACTTGGCTCGATACACGGGAAAGAGATCATCGGGCCCGGCGCCGGACAGCGCCGTGACGGTCGCCGGCCTGGGCGCGTATTGGTTGAGCGTCAGCTCCGTGGATGTTTCCGCCATGCTCTTGTTGATGAGCCAGACGTTGAGACGCCCGCTCTCCGGATCGTGGCTGGCGAACGCACGGACGGTGGCGGTGCTGGTCGTCGCCACCATCCGCTCGAGCGAGAACCGCGAGAGCAGGCTGACGGCTATTCCCTGCGGCGCCAGCGTATTGTCCGGCTTGAGCGCGTCGGATTCGCTGCCGATATAGTTCGGCCAGATGTTGCCGGCGGCGTTTTGCTGGACCCAGCGTGTGTTCCAGAACTGGGTGAAGGCGACCCGCGCATCCTGCTGGAACTGTGCGAGCATATCGAGCGTCATCAGGGCGTGGCCGAGATCCCCCTGGGTCCAATTGCCAACGACGCCGAAGGTGAGGCCACCGGTTTCCGTGACCGCGATCTTGATGCGGTCGCGGTGCTCGGGATAGCCCTGCAACGCGCTCCACGCCGCGTCGATCGCGCCGATCGGGTCGAGGTCGGCACCGGCGTAATCCGGATAGCCGGCGAAGGTGTAGGCGTCATAGGCATGCACCGACAGGAAGCCGATCTCGGGTCCGGCGCCGGCAAGCAGGGTGGTCCAATCGGCCTTGCTCCTGGCGTAGACGCCGCACAGGATCGAGGGGTCGGCCTGTTTCATGGCCCCGCAGAACGCCACCACATCGGCGGCCTGCTGCCGGCGGCCCGGATCGCCGCCCATATACCCGGGGATGGAGGTTTCATTGCCGATTTCCCAGTAGCGAATGCCATAGCCCCTGACGATGTTGGCGTAGCGCACCCACGCCTTTGCGGCATCGAGCGCCTGCTGCCGCGTCAGCGACGTGCCATCGGGGAATGCCGGCTTGTAGATGCCGTCATAGGCGACCACCATCACCGGCGTGCATCGGCCCGCTTTGCAATCGGCCATGAACGTGTCGAAATCATAGGGCGGATGCGCCCAAGTGCCGGAAGCGCTCGCGCTCGGACGCCAATAGGCCGGGTCGTTCGACGGCCAGTCTTGTGAGCTGATGCGCGCAAGGCGGGGATTCGGCGCATCGAACGGCGGCGTCGACCACAGATAACCGTCGCTTTTCTCGCCGCCTGGATACCGCCAATACGTCGCGCCCATCTCGGTCAGTGCGGCGGGCAGGGTGCGCGCGCCGGCGACGCGGTTGGCCTGATGATCCCACCAATAATCGGTGTTGATGCCAAGCCGCGCGCCGTTTGCCGTGCCGGTGTTCAGCACGGACGCCGCATCGACGGCGACGTATTCGACAGCCGCGGCGGGCGCGCTGGCGAGGATCGCCCCGGCGCAGATCAGAGACGGCAGGAGGCGAGAGAACGGGAGAGCGCGACGTGGCCACATGTCGGACCTCTTCACGATGTCGCGGTGATCTCAGCGACCAGAGTGGCCTCTGACTGTAAACCGGCACGGGCTCGCGGCGCCGGCCTTTCGTAACCCGACGGCCGGCTTCGGCGAACCGGGTGTCGAGGCCCTCGCAGGCCCGAACGGGAGATCCGGATCGTGACCAAGCGCTTTCCTTCCCTGCCGGCCCTGGCCGGCGCCCTGTCGCTGCTCGCAATCGCCGCCGGGCTGTCGGTGACCGGATCCTCGGCCGAGGAGGCGCAGCTGGTGCCGCCGCCCGCGGTCGACGAGGCCCCCGGCGCGGCGTTGGAGACCGCGGTGCTGGCCGGCGGCTGCTTCTGGGGCATGCAGGGCGTGTTCCAGCACGTCGAGGGCGTGACCGGCGCCGTGTCCGGCTATGCCGGCGGCGATGCCGCGACGGCGCGGTACGAGACGGTCAGCGGCGGCGGCACCGGCCATGCGGAAGCGGTGAGGATCACCTACGACCCGCACCGGATCAGCTACGGCCGGATCCTGCAGATCTACTTCTCGGTGGCGCACGACCCGACCCAGCTGAACCGCCAGGGGCCGGATGTCGGCCCCCAGTACCGCTCGGCGATCTTCCCGGCGGATGCGGAGCAGGCGCGGGTGGCCAAGGCCTATGTCGAGCAGCTGGACCGGGCCGGGGTGTTCGACGCGAGGATCGCCACCCGGATCGAGCCGGGCCACGCCTTCTACCCGGCCGAGGACTACCACCAGGACTACTTGACGCTGCACCCGACCAGCCCCTACATCGCGATCAACGACCTGCCGAAGGTCGAGGCCTTGCAGCGGCTGTTCCCGGAATCCTACCGCGCCGACCCGGTACTGGTCTCGGCGCAGACCAACTGAGGGCAGCGGAGCGGCGACAAATCGCCCCTGGCCAGGACGGCCGTCTTGTCCGACCCTGCATAACCAGGAATGCGCCGGCCGAAATCCCGTGAGAGGACCGGCCGGCGGGCAAGGGACGGGTCTCCATGGGGCTGCTGAAGGCCGGCCGCATCGCTCTTGGAGTCGGGCTGCTGCTGATCGTGGGCGGCGCGGCGGGGCTTGTCGCCTATGCCTGGCGGCCGGCGATCGACCCGGTCGACCCGCCGGCGGCCGCCGGCTTCGACCCGGCGCTGGTCGAGACGGGCGCCGACCTGGCCGCGATCGGCAATTGCGGCACCTGCCACACCGCGCCGGGCGGCAAGCCCTTCGCCGGCGGGCTGCCGCTGCCGACGCCCTTCGGCACCATCACCAGCACCAACATCACCCCCGACCCCGAGACCGGCATCGGCCGCTGGTCCGAGGCGGCGTTCGGCCGGGCGATGCGCGAGGGCGTCGACCGCGCGGGCCGGCACCTCTACCCCGCCTTCCCCTACGACCATTTCACCCTGGTGACCGACGCGGACAACCGCGCCCTCTATGCTTTCCTGATGACGCGCCAGCCGGTCCGGGCGCCGGCGCCGGCCAACGACCTGCCCTTCCCGCTGAACCAGCGCTTCGTGCTGGCCGGCTGGAAGCTGCTGTTCCTGCAGCCGGGACCGTACACGCCCGACCCGGCGCATGACGCCGAGTGGAATCGCGGCGCCTACCTGGCCGAGGGGCTGGCGCATTGCGGCGCCTGCCACACGCCGCGCAACGCCTTCGGCGCGGAGGAGACCGACCGGCGCTTCGCCGGCGGCGTCGCCGAGGGCTGGCACGCCGTGCCGATCGGCAGCGGGTCGACGGCGCCGGTGCCCTGGACCGAGGAGTCGCTGTTCCAGTATCTGCGCGCCGGCTGGCACGGGCTGCACGGCACGGCGCAGGGGCCGATGGCGCCGGTGGCCGACAGCCTGGCCGCGGTGCCGGAGGCGGATGTGCGGGCGATCGCCGCCTATGTCGCCTCGGTGATGGGGTCGCCCGACGCCGATGCCCGCCGGCGCGGCGATACCCTGGCGGAAGCCGTCGCCAACCCGGCCGGCCCCGGCACCCGGCCGCAATCGGCCGGCAGCCAGACCATCGCCGCCGCCGGTCCGGCAGAGGATCCCGGCGCCGCGATCTATGCCGGCACCTGTGCCGCCTGCCACGAGAGCGGCCGCCCCTCGCCCTTCGGCGGCCTCGATCTCCGGCTCAGCTCCGCCATCACCGGCGACAGCCCGGCCAATCTGATCCGCATCATCCGCCACGGCGTCCCGGCGGCGAGCGGCGCCCGCGGCCCGATCATGCCGGGATTCGCCGCCGCCCTGTCGGACCGGCAGCTCACGGCGCTGGCGGCCTATCTGCGCGGCCGCTTCAGCGACCGGCCGGGCTGGACCGGCCTGAGCGATGCCGTCCGGACCGCCAGGGACGGCGAGGCCGCCTCGGCGGCCGCCGGCCACTAGGGAGGAGAGGTCATGATCGAGCTCGAGGTCAACGGCCGCCGGCAGAGCATTTCCGCCGATCCCGACACGCCGCTGCTGTACGTCCTGCGCGGCGAGCTGCAGCTCAACGCCGCCAAATACGGCTGCGGCCTGGGGCAGTGCGGCTCCTGCGCCGTGCTGATCGACGGCGAGGCGGTGTTCTCCTGCGTCGTCCCGGTGCTGCTGGCGGAGAACAAGGAGGTGACGACGCTGGAGGGGCTGGGCACCGAGGACGAGCCCGGCCCGCTGCAGCGCGCCTTCATCGCCGAGCAGGCGGCGCAGTGCGGCTACTGCATCCCCGGCATGATGATGCGGGCCCACGCCCTGCTGCGGAAGACCCTGACCCCGTCGGACGCCGAGATCCGCCGCCAGCTGCAGGGCCATCTGTGCCGCTGCGGCACCCATATGCGGATCCTGCGCGCGATCCGCCGCGCCGCGGAGGAGATGCGGAGCGCGGCGGTCACGCCACGACGGTCGGCGCCGCCGCGGGAGACGGCGCGGTGAGCGCCGGCCTGTCCCGCCGCTTCGTGCTGCAGGGCGCCGGCGGCCTGGTCGTCAGCTTCGCCCTGGCCCCCGCCGGCCTGGCGCAGCAGGCGGCCGAGACGCCGCAGCTGGGCGGCGCCCTGCCCGGCAGCCTGGAGGACGCCCCCTTCCTCGATGCCTGGATCCGGATCGATCCCAAGGGCGCGGTCACCGTCTTCACCGGCAAGGCCGAGCTGGGCCAGGGCATCGCCACCGCCCTGCAGCAGATCGCGGCGGAGGAGCTGGGCCTGTCCTTCGAGACGCCGACCATCGTCACCGCCGACACCGAGCGGACCGCCAATGAAGGCTACACCGCCGGCAGTCATTCGATGCAGGACAGCGGCACCGCCATCCGCCACGCCGCGGCCCAGGTCCGGGAGATCCTGCTGGGCGAGGCGGCGCGGCAGATGGGGGCGCCGGTCGACCAGCTGCGGCTCGAGGCCGGCAACGTGGTGGCGCCGGACGGCAACCGCCGCTCCTACGGCGCCCTGGCCGCCGGCCTGTCGCTCCACGTCGAGGCGCAGCCGGAGTCGAAGCTGACCGACCCCGGCGCCTTCCGGGTCATGGGCCGGCCGCTGCCGCGGATCGACATCCCGGCCAAGGTGACCGGCGGCGAGGCCTATGTGCAGGATCTGCGCCTGCCCGGCATGCTGCACGGCCGGATCGTGCGGCCGCCCAGCACCGGCGCCCGGCTGGCGGCGCTGGACAGCGGCGCGGTCGAGGCCCTGCCCGGCGTGGTCAAGGTGGTGCGCGACGGCAATTTCCTGGCGGTGGTGGCGGAGCAGGAGTTCCAGGCGATCAAGGCGATGCGGCTGCTGGCCGCCGCGGCGCAATGGGAAGAGGACGCCCAGCTGCCGGACCAGTCCCGGCTGGCGGAGGCGCTGCTGGCGCTGCCGGCCCGGGACCTCCCGATCCTCGACCGGCGCGCCGCCGTCGCGCCGTCCGGCCGGACGCTGGAGGCCCGCTATTCCCGGCCCTATCTGCTGCACGGGTCGATCGGCCCGTCCTGCGCCGTGGCGCAGCAGGACCCGGACGGGCTGCTGACGGTCTGGACCCACACCCAGGGCGTCTATCCCGACCGCAGGGCGATCGCCGAGATGCTGGGCCGGCCGCCCGAGCAGGTGCGCTGCATCCATGTCCAGGGCTCCGGCTGCTACGGCCACAACGGCGCCGACGACGCCGCGGCCGACGCCGCCCTGCTGGCCGCCGCCCTGCCCGGCCGCCCGGTGCGGGTGCAGTGGATGCGCGAGCAGGAGCATGCCTGGGAGCCCTACGGCCCGGCGATGGTGGCCCAGGCCCGGGCGACGCTGGACGAGGCCGGCCGCATCGCCGACTGGGATTACGGGGTGTGGAGCAACACCCATTCGATGCGCCCCGGCCCGGCCGGCAGCCTGCTGGCCGCCCGGTACCTGGCCAAGCCCTTCCCGGTGCCGGCGCCCCGGCCGCTGCCGCAGCCGGAGGGCGGCGGCGACCGCAACGCCATCCCGCTCTATACCCTGCCGAGCGCCCGGGTGGTGCACCATTTCCTGCCGGACATGCCGCTGCGCATCTCGGCCCTGCGCTCGCTGGGCGCGCAGATGAACGTGTTCGCGATCGAGAGCTTCATGGACGAGCTGGCGCTGGCCGCCGGCGCCGACCCGGTCGAGTTCCGCCTCGGGCACTTGGACGACCCGCGCGCCCGGGACGTGATCACCGCCGCCGCCGAGGCCTTCGGCTGGAGCCGGGGCAAGCCAGCCGCGCCGGGGCATGGCCGCGGCTTCGCCTTCGCCCGCTACAAGAACCTGGCCGCCTATTGCGCCGTGGCGGTGGAGGTCGCGGTCGAGCGCGAGACCGGGGAGGTGCGCGTGCCGCGCGTGGTCGCCGCGGTCGACACCGGCCAGGTGGTCAACCCCGACGGGGTGCGCAACCAGATCGAGGGCGCGGTGCTGCAGTCGATGAGCTGGACCCTGTATGAGAGCGTCGGCTTCGACCAGGGCCGGATCACCTCGGTCGACTGGTCGACCTATCCGATCCTGCGCTTCGACGCGGTGCCGGACAGCGTCGAGGTCCGCATCATCGACCGGCCCGGCGCGCCCTTCCTGGGCTGCGGCGAGACCGGCCAGGGCCCGGCCAGCGCCGCGCTGGGCAACGGCATCGCCGACGCCGCCGGCCGGCGCCTGCGCGACCTGCCGCTGACGGCGGCCAGGATAAAGGCCGCGATCGGGGTGTGAGGCATCCATGCCACACTCCGTCCCTTCGCCGCCGCGGATGGGAACGATCTCGCGACCCGCATCGTTTCCCACTCTGAATGTTTACAGGCACGGAGATGAGGATGTTGAAGCCGGCTATGCTTATCCTGGCGGCGGCGCTGTCACTGGCGGCGTGCGGCCGCGACCCCGGCACCCGGGCGCTCTCGGGTGGTGCGCTCGGCGCAGGACTTGGCGCCGGCACGGCGGCGATCACCGGCGGCAATGTCGGGACCGGCGCGATCATCGGCGGTGTCGGCGGCGCCGCCGTCGGCGGCCTGACGAACTGTCACGCCGTCGGACGCTGCTGACCCGGAGGTCGGTCGACGATCGGTTCGGGCCTGCGGAGATGCGTCTCCGCGGGCCCGAACTTTTTCCGGCGGGCGGCCGCTATGACCGGACCTTCGCCTGCAATCCGGCGAGCCGGTCGGCGGGGACCGCCGCGTCGAAAGCCGCCATCCGGAGGGCTTCGGACTCATACGCCTCGTCCGGCGCGTCGCCGGCCAGGACGATGGTGTAGCTCGTCACCACGGCGCCGTTCTCGTCGCACAGATCGACGATCCGCTCCGGCATGGCGGCCTCCCGGACCCGCCTCCGTCAGCGCGGCAACGGTCCCACCTTGTCGCCGGAGATCAGCGCGGTCGTCTCCTCACGATGCTCCATGACCGTCTCCTCGCGTCCCGTCTGCACGTATAACGGGAGGAGACGGCTGCTCGGTTCCGTTCCGGATGGTGCGATTTCGGAGCCTGCGGGACCGTTTCCGAACGTGGCCGGCTCACTCCGGCTGGAAGTCCAGCGCCACGCCGTTGATGCAATAGCGCAGCCCGCTTGGCGGCGGCCCGTCCTCGAAGACATGGCCGAGATGGCTGCCGCAGGTGGCGCAGTGCACCTCGATGCGGGTCATGCCGAAGCTGCGGTCGACCGTGGTCTCGACCGAGTCCGGCACCGGGTCATTGAAGCTGGGCCAGCCGGTGCCGCTCTCGAACTTCAGCTTCGATTCGAACAGCCTGCTGCCGCAGCCGGCACAACAGAAGGCGCCCGGCCGGTGCTCGGTCAAGAGGCCGCAGCTGCCCGGCCGCTCGGTGCCGTGCTGCCGCATCACCCGGTACTGGTCCGGCGTCAGGATCTGGCGCCACTCGTCGTCGCTGCGGGTCACGGGATAGGGTTCGGGCATGCTCGATCTCCTGAGCCGGTCCGGGGAGGCGCCGGCGTTCCGACCCTGATATAGGGTGGCATCACGAGTCGACACAGGGAGGATGGCATGGGCGGGCAGGATTTCGCCGGGCGGCGGGTGCTGGTGACCGGTGCCGGCAAGGGCATCGGCCGGGCGACCGCGGTGCTGCTGCACCGGCGCGGCGCCGAGGTGATCGCCGCCACCCGCAGCCCCGAGGACCTGGCGAACCTGGCGCAGCAGATCGGCTGCCGCACCATCGCGGTCGACCTGGGCGACGCCGAGGCGACGCGGCGGGCGGCCACCGAGGCGCTGCCGGTCGACGCGCTGGTGAATTGCGCCGGCACCACCACGCTGGAATCCTTCCTCGATACGTCGGTGGAGAATTTCGACCGGATCATGGCGGTGAACGCCCGGGCGCCGATGATCGCGGCCCAGGTGGTGGCGCGCGACCTGATCCGCCGTGGGCAGAAGGGCGCCATCGTCAACGTGTCGAGCGTGTCGTCGATGATCGGCCTGACCGACCACACCGCCTATTGCGCCTCGAAAGGCGCCCTGGACGAGATCACCCGGGTGATGGCGGTGGAGCTGGGGCCGCACGGCATCCGCACCAACAGCGTCAACCCGGTGGTGACGCTGACGCCGATGGCGGTGAAGGCGTGGAGCGACCCGGCCAAGTCCGGCCCAATGCTGGGCCGCATCCCGCTCGGCCGCTTCGCCCAGCCGGAGGAGGTCGCCGAGGTGATCCTGTACCTGCTCGGCGACGGCTCGGCGATGATGAACGGCGCCATCGTGCCGGTCGATGGCGGCTTCCTCGCCATGTGAGCTGTCAGGGCGCCTCGCGGCACACCGCCTCGACGTTGTGGCCGTCGGGGTCGAGCAGGAAGGCGCCGTAATAGTCGGGATGGTAGTGCGGCCGCAGCCCGGGCGCGCCGTTGTCGCGGCCGCCGGCGGCGAGGCCCGCCGCATGGAAGAGGTCGACGATACCCCGGTCCGGCGCCGCGAAGGCGACATGGGTGCCGGTGACGGGACCGTCCTGCAGGCCGATCCAGAAGAAGGCCCGGCGGCCCACGCCGTAGCCGGCGAAGGTCTCGCCATCGGCATAGAGGCGGGTGATGCCGAGCGGCGCCAGCAATGCGTCGTAGAAGGTCCTCGACCGTTCGAGATCGCCGACGCGGATGGTGACGTGGTCCAGCATCCAATCCTCCGAGCCCGTGGTGCCCCTATCCTACAGCCCCCACAGCCCCGGCTCGAAGCGCCAGGCGGCGATGCCGATGCCGGCCGACGGGACGGCGACGGCCGCCGCCGCGCCCTCGAGCGGCGGCAGGTCGTGCAGGTGCCAGTCGGCGCCGGCGAGATCCGGCGGCAGGACGGGGCGGCTGGTCCGCTCGGCCGGGTCCGCGCTGACGGTGAAGCCGGTGAAGTCGAAGGAGAAGCCGCGGCCGATGCCCTTGGACAGCGCCTCCTTGCGGGTCCAGACCGCGTAGAAGGCGGCGGTCAGCACCGGGCCGGACAGGCCGGCCAGGACCGCCCGCTCCGCCGCCGAATAGGCGATGCCGGCGACCTCGAGCGGCGGCGGGTGCGAGACGGCCTCGACATCGACCCCGACCTCGATCCCCCGGCCCAGCGCCACCACGGCCCAGGGGCCGCTGTGCGAGAGGTTGAAGCGCAGGTCGCCCTCCGCCAGCTCGGGCTTGCCCCAGGAATTCCGGCGGAAGCGCAGACGATTCGGGGGAACGTCGAGCGCGCGGCCGAGCAGCAGCCGCAGCGCCGCATGGGCGACGACGTAGCGGGCCCGCAGCAGGTCGGTGCGGAACCGGTCGGCGCGCTGCCGCTCCTCCGCCGACAGCAGCGCCAGGCCGGCCGCCGGATCGCGCTCGGTGCGCAGGCGCCAGGCATGGATGTGGCCCGGCGGCAGGTCGGGGACGCCCGACGGCATGGCCCAGGTGTCGGACATCGCCCCTCCTCGCCCCGCCCCCTTACCGTCATGCCCGGGCTTGACCCGGGCATCCAGAGATGTCGATGCCGCTCTGGCTGGCCCCTGGATCCTCGGGTCAAGCCCGAGGACGACAATAAAAATTAACTCTACCCTCTTTCACACCCCGAAAACCCTCAACCGGGCACCCGTGGGTCAAGCCCGGCAATGACAATAAGAAGGAGTGGCCCCGCCCTCACTCCCCGTAAGGCAACCAGATGTTCTTCACCTGGGTGGCCCGGCGCAGATAGTCGCGGCCTTGCCCTTCAACATCGGACAGCCAGTCGCGGCGGCGGCCCTGGTTGGTCCAGGTGGCCTTGAGGTTGCCGGCGCTGGCCTTCTCCACCGCAGCACCACCTTCGGCCGGGCCGACATACCAGAGGGCGGCGACGTCGTCGTGCTCGGCCAGGGTCCTGGCCAGGACGTCGCGCTCGCCGGTGACGATGTTGACCACGCCGTCTGGCACGTCGGAGGCGTCGAGCACCTGGTACAGGTCGGTCGCCGCCAGCGGGTGGCGCGGCGACGGCACCGCCACCACGCGGTTGCCCATGGCGATCGCCGGCGCCACCAGCGAGACGAAGCCGAGCAGCGGCGCCTCATCCGGGCACAGGAGGCCCATCACGCCCCAGGGCTCGTTCATCGCCAGCGTCACCTGGCGGGCGCGGGCATCATGCACCTGGCCGTCATATTTGTCGGCGAAACCGGCATAGAAGAAGATCCGCCGCACCGCGGCCTCGACCTCGGCCGCAGCGACCTTGGCCGAGGCGCCGGTCATGGCGGCGATCCGGTGGGCGAACTCCTCGGACCGTGCGGAGAGATTCTCGGCCAGGAAGTACAGCACCTGGGCGCGGTTGTGCCCGGCCAGGCTGCCCCAGCCCGTGGCCTTGTGCGCCGCCTCGACCGCGTTGCGGATGTCCTTGCGGTTGCCGAGGCCCGCCTGGCCCAGCGCCCGCCCCTTCGGATCGGTGACGGTATAGCTGTAGCCGCCGTCGGGCCGCGCCTGCTTGCCACCGACATAGAGCTTGGCGGTGCGGTCGATCGAGGGCAGGTCGTGGTCGCCGCCCAGCGGCACCGCCGCCAGCGGGGCCGCCGCCGCGGGCTTCAGCGCCGGTGCGTCCTTTTCCCAGCCCGGCACCAGGTATTCGAACATGCCCTCGCGCCCGCCCTCGCGGCCGAAGCCGCTCTCGCGGTAGCCGCCGAAGCCGACCGCGGCGTCGAAGGCGTTGGCGCAGTTGATCCAGACCACGCCGGCCTTGAGCCGGGCGGCGACGTGCAGCGCCTGGTTCACCGTCTCCGACCACACCGAGGACGCCAGGCCGTAGCGGGAGTTGTTGGCCAGGGCCACCGCCTCGTCCGGCGTGCGGAAGGTCGAGGCCGTCAGCACCGGGCCGAAGATCTCCTCCTGCGCGATGGTCGAGGCCGGCTCCGCCCCGGTGAACAGGGTCGGCGGGAAATAGAGGCCGCCCTTGGGCAGCGTCGCCGCCTCCTGCCAGCAGGCGGCGCCTTCGGTCTTGCCGAGCTCGACATAGTGCCGGATGCGATCGAGCTGCACCTGGGCCACGATCGGCCCCATGTCGGTCGATTTGTCGAGCGGATCGCCGACCCGCAGGGTCGCCATCCGGCGCTTCAGCTTGTCGTAGAGGCGGTCGGCCACGCTCTCCTGCACCAGCAGGCGCGAGCCGGCGCAGCAGACCTGGCCCTGGTTGAACCAGATCGAATCCACCACGCCCTCGACCGCGGCGTCGAGGTCGGCGTCGTCGAACACGATGAAGGGCGATTTGCCGCCCAGCTCCAGCGACAGCTTCTTGCCGGTGCCGGCGGTCGCCTCGCGGATCTTCCGCCCGACCTCGGTCGAGCCGGTGAAGGCGATCTTGTCGACATCGGCGTGCTCGACGATCAGCGCTCCGGTCAAGCCATCGCCGGTGACGATGTTCAGCACGCCCGGCGGCAGCCCGGCTTCTCGGGCGATCTCGGCGAAGAGCAGCGCGGTCAGCGGCGTGAACTCGGCCGGCTTCAGCACCACCGTGTTCCCGGCGGCCAGCGCCGGCGCCACCTTCCAGGCCAGCATCAAGAGCGGGAAGTTCCAGGGGATGATCTGGCCGCAGACCCCGACCGGGCGGTAGCCGGGGAACTCGGTCTCGACCAGCGAGGCCCAGCCGGCGTGATGGTAGAAGTGCCGGGCGACCAGCGGGATGTCGATGTCCCGGCTCTCGCGGATCGGCTTGCCGTTGTCCATGGTCTCGACCACGGACAGCAGCCGCTCGCGGCGCTGGACATGGCGGGCCAGGGCGTAGAGGTGGCGGGCGCGCTCGGACCCCGGCAGCGCCGCCCAGCTTTTCTGCGCCCGGCACGCGGCCTTGACCGCGGCGTCGACGTCCTTGGCCGTGCCCTGCGCCACCTGGGCCAGAGGCTTGCCCGTGGCCGGGTTCAGCACCTCGAAGCGGCCGCCCTCGGCCGGGGCGACGAATTTGCCGTCGATGAAATGGCCGAAGCCCGCCTCATGCCGCGCCAGCCAGTCGCGGGCGATGCCGCTGTCCTCGGGCGCCGGGCCGTACTCCATGGTGTCGAGAATCTCCGCGATCCGGGGCATAAGTGAGGCTCCTCAGGCGGAAGCGTGGCGGAAGCCGGCCGAATAGCGGCCGGTGACGAAATGCTCGATCTGGCGCTCGACATCGGCCAGCAGCGAGGAGGCGCCGATGCGGAACAGCTCCGGCTCCAGCCAGGGCCGGCCCAGCTCCTCCTTCATCAGGATCAGCCAGGCGATCGCGTCCTTGGCGGTGCGCAGGCCGCCGGCCGGCTTGAAGCCGACGCGCTCGCCGGTGCGGGCCTGGTAGTCGCGGATGGCACGGACCATGACCAGGCTGACCGGCAGGGTGGCGTTGACGTCCTCCTTGCCGGTCGAGGTCTTGATGAAGTCGGCGCCGGCCATCATGCAGACCAGGCTGGCGGCCTCGACATTGCGCAGGGTCCGCAAGTCGCCGGTGGCCAGGATTGTCTTCAGATGCGCCTCGCCGCAGGCCTCGCGCATCGCCCGCACCTCGTCGTAGAGGGCGGACCATTCGCGGTTCAGCACCTGGGCGCGGTGGATGACGATGTCGATCTCCGCCGCCCCCTCCTCCACCGCATAGCGGATCTCGGCCAGGCGCTGCGGCAGCGGGGTGAGACCCGCCGGGAAGCCGGTGGCGACCGAGGCGACCGGGATGAAGCTGCCGGCCAGCGCCTTCACCGCGGCGCCGACCATGGTCGGGTAGACGCAGACGGCGCCGACGGTCGGCGGCCGGTCGGCCAGGCCCAGCGCCTCGACCAGGTCGTCGCGCAGCGGGTGGCGGGCCTTGGCGCAGAGGCGCTGCACCCGGCCCGGCGTGTCGTCGCCGGCCAGGGTGGTCAGATCCATGCAGGTGATCGCCTTCACCAGCCAGGCGGCCTGCCACTCCTTCTTCACCGTGCGCCGCGTGGCCATGGTGGCGGCCCGGCGCTCCGCGGCGCTGAGATTGACCCGCGCCGCCTCGACCCAGTCCAGCTCCAGCGCCATGCCCGGGTTGCGGTGGGCATTCCTGGCCGGCACGATGCGGGCCACGGCCTCGCCGGTGCCGTCTCGACGATGGTCGGGCATGGGCTTCTCCCCTAGAAATCTGCGGGAACAGAGCGCCGCCGGCACCGGGCTGTCAAGGCGCAGCGCGGAGCGATACGCAGGCCGAACCAAGACTGTCGAAGGGGAGGCTCCATGACCGAGAGCGCGCGCATGCTGACCGGCAAATGTTATTGCGGCGCCGTCCACTACGAAGTGGCGGACGCGTTCCTCTATGCCATGAACTGCCACTGCTCGAACTGCCGGCGGACGACCGGTTCGGCCTTCAAGCCCTTCGCCGGGATCGAGCGCGCCAAGCTGACGGTCACTCAAGGCAGGGACGCGCTGATGATCTATGGCGAGCCGGACCACAACAACACGCATTGCCGGGCCTGCGGGTCGCTGCTGTTCTCGGTCGTCCGCGACGGCGCCTATGTCCATGTCGCCATGGGCACGCTGGTCGACGACCCGACCATCCGGCCGACCGAGCACATCTTCGTCGGCTCCAAGGCGCCCTGGTACAACATCACCGACGACCTGCCGCAGCACCAGGAATTCGGATAGGCCGCTCCGGCCATGTGACTATTCCGCCACACCTCCGGGCCGACCTGCGGCATCCGTGCCGCAGTCACCGACCCGGAGCTTGAGCCGGCGAGGCCTCCTCGCTATATGGGCGGCGACCAGGCCGGGCCCCTCTGGCAGATCCTCCGGGATCTGCGATGTCGGACTGGAGACTCCCTCGAGTGGCCCGCCTGCCGACCCTGACACGCTCCCCCGGGATGGCATGCAGGCCGCTCCTCGCGACGAAGAGGACGGTTCTCGCATGGAACATCTGCTGACGGGCGAAGCGCTGGCGGCCCTGGCCCAGGTCATCATGATCGACCTGGTGCTGGCGGGCGACAACGCCATCGTCATCGGCCTGGCCGCGGCCGGGCTGCCCAAGGAACAGCGCGGCAAGGCGATCCTGATCGGCATCGCCGCCGCCACGCTGCTGCGCATCGGCTTCGCCCTGATCACGACCCAGCTGCTGGCCATCGTCGGCCTGCTGCTGGCCGGCGGCGTGCTGCTGCTGTGGGTGTGCTGGAAGATGTGGCGCGAGCTGCGCCATACGGCCAAGGAGGAGCACCAGGCCGAGGAGGCGCTGGCCGGCCACGACGCCAACGGCAACGGCGCTCCGCGCAAGACCTTCGCCCAGGCCGCCTGGCAGATCGTCATCGCCGATGTGTCGATGTCGCTGGACAACGTGCTGGCCGTGGCCGGCGCGGCGCGCGAGCACCCGGTGATCCTGGTGTTCGGCCTGGCGCTGTCGATCGCGCTGATGGGCTTCGCCGCCTCCTTCATCGCCAAGCTGCTGAACCGCCACCGCTGGATCGCCTATGTCGGCCTGGCCGTCATCCTCTACGTGTCGATCGACATGATCTGGCGCGGCTCGGTGGAAGTGTGGCCGCACCTGCAGGCTGCGATGTAAATCACAAGGGCCGGGCGATTGCCCGGCCCTTTCGTTTCGATATCGTAGGTTGGGTTCGCGACAGCGAACCCAACGTTTGTTCAAGCGGCACGATGTTGGGTTCGCCAGAGCGAACCCAACCTACGCCAGCAGATCCTTGACGGCCAAGGCGATGACCTCGGTCGCCTTGTACAGGTCGTCCAGCTTCAGCCGCTCATCGGCGCGGTGGGCGTTGGCGTCCTCGATGGTGCGGGGGCCGGCGCCGTAGAGGGCGATCGGCACCCCGGCCGCGGCGTAGTGCCGGGCGTCGGTGTAGAGCGGCACGCCCTTGACCGGGATCTCCTCACCCAGCACCGGGGCGGCGCGGCGGCGGATCGCCTGGGCCAGCCGGTCGGTGCCCGGCAGCGGCGACAGCGGCTCGGCCAAGAGGATGCGGCGGACCGTTACGGTGGCCTTCGGGAAGGACTTCGCCGCGTCCTCGATCACGCCGCGCAGCTCCGCCTCCACCGCAGCGCCGTTCTCCTCCGGGATCAGCCGGCGGTCGAGGCGGAACGCGACGCGGTCGGGCACGACATTGGTGTTGATGCCGCCTTCGATCAGCCCGATGGTCAGCTGCGGCGAGCCGATGCCGCTGACCTTCGACATCGTGGTCCGGTAGAGGCGCCGGTGCTCGTACAGCCGCAGCAGGATCGGCGTCGCCGCCTCCAGCGCGTCGATGCCGGTGGAGGGCAGCGCGGCATGGGCCGACTTGCCGCGCACCTCGACCTCAAGATGCAGGCAGCCGTTGTGCGCCGTCACCACCGCATAGCTGAAGGCGGCGGCGATGGCGAAGTCGGGCTTGGACAGCCCCTGCTCCAGGATCAGCTTCGGCCCGATCTCGCCGCCCGATTCCTCGTCATAGGTCACGTGCAGCTCGACCGTGCCGCGGGTCAGCTGCCCCGCCTGCTCCAGCGCCTTCAGGGCGAAGGCGTAGCTGGCGATGTCGGATTTCGAGACGGCGGCGCCGCGGCCGTACATCCAGCCGTCGACCACCTCGGCGCCATAGGGGTCGTGGGTCCAGCCCTCGCCCGGCGCCACCACGTCGCCATGGGCGTTGAGCGCGATCACCGGCCCGTCGCCGAAGCGGCGGCGGACGATCAGGTTGCTGGCGCTGATCATGCCATGCGCCTGCGCAAGCTCGGCCGGCACCGGATGCACCTCGACCTCGAAGCCGAGCTCGCGCAGCAGCTCCGTGGTCCGCCGGGCATGCGCGTCGCAATCACCGGGCGGGTTGTCGGAGGGGACCTTCACCAGCTCCGCCAGGAACCGGGCCTGCTGCTCGCGCGCGCCGTGGAGATAGGTGCTGATGGCGGTGTCGATGCTGTCGGTCATCAAGTGAGCTTTCGTGTCAGGCAGGGTCGTACTGGCGGAGGAGGTCGAGCAGGACGCGGATGGCGAGGTCCGCATCCTCCACGGTGATGGATTCGGCCGGATTGTGGCTGATGCCGCCGCGGCAGCGCAGGAACAGCATGCCGACCGGGGTCAGCGACGCCATCGCCATGGCATCGTGGCCGGCGCCGCTGGGCAGGCGCCGCGCCGGCAGGCCGTGGCGGCGGATCGCCGTCTCCAGCCGCTCCATCAGCGCCTCGTCGCAGCGGACGGCGCCGGCGTCGTGGTAGCGGTCGAGCGTCAGATCGACGCCGCGGCCGCGGGCGATGCCCTCCAGCGCCGCCGTCATCTCGGCCATCGCGGCCAGGCGGTCGGAATCGTCCGGCGCCCGGATGTCGATGGCGAAGCGCACCGCGCCGGGGATGACGTTGACAGCGCCGGGCTGGACGTCGAGCTGCCCGACCGTCGCCACCACCTCGCGCCGCGCCTGGGCGCAGCGCTCGACCGCCAGCACCATCGAGGCGGCGGCGGCCAGCGCGTCGCGGCGCAGATCCATCGGCACGGTGCCGGCATGGCCGGCCATGCCGCGGACCGTGGCGTTGTAGCGCGCGGCGCCGTTGATCGCCGTGACGACGCCCAGCGGCAGGCCCTCGGCCTCCAGCACCGGCCCCTGTTCGATATGCAACTCGACATAGCCGAGCACGCGGTCGCGCCGCCGGGCCTCGGCCTGCAGCCCGTCCGGGTCGCCGCCGAAGTCGCGCAGCAGGTCGCCCAGGCGCAGCCCGTTGTCGTCGACCGCATCGGCCACCGCCGGGTCGACCGTGCCGGCGACGGTGCTGCTGCCGGTCAGGGTGACCGGGAAGCGCACGCCCTCCTCGTCGCCGAAGCCCAGCACCTCGACGGCGAAGGGCAGCCGCTCGCCGCGCCGGTGCAGCTCGCCGACCACGGCGATGGCGGCCAGCACGCCGAGATTGCCGTCGTATTTCCCGGCGTCGCGCACCGTGTCGATGTGGGAGCCCAGCAGCAGTGCGGGCCGGCCCGGCCGGTCGCCCTCGTAGCGGCCGACGACGTTGCCGGCGGCGTCGGTCCGCGCCGTCATCCCGGCCTCGCGCATCCAGGCCAGCACCTGGTCGGCCGCCTGGCGGTGCGCCGGCGACAGGAAGGTGCGGGTCAGCCGGTCCGGGTCCTCGCTGAAGCGGGCCAGGGCGTCCAGCCGCTGCATCAGCGCCGGGCCGTGGGCGAGGGTGTTCTGGGTCGGCGCTGTACCGAGGCTCACGGCAGCAGGTCCTTCAGTCGCAGCAGGGCGATGGTCTCCACCTCGGCCAGGGCCGTGGCGAATTCGGTGTCGCGCGGGTTGCCGACCCGGCGCTCGAAGGCGGCCAGGATCTCGGCCCGGCTGCGGCCCTTCACCGCCATGATGAAGGGGAAGCCGAAGCGCTCGACATAGGCGGCGTTGAGCTCCTGGAACCGCGCGAACTCCGCGGGCGTGCAGCGGTCGAGCCCGGCGCTGGCCTGCTCGGCGCTGGAGCTGGCGGTCAGCTCTCCCGCCACCGCCAGCCGGCCGGCCAGGTCGGGATGGGCGCACAGCACGCCGAGCTGGCGGTCGTGATCGGCGGCGCGGAACACGGCGCAGAGCGCGGCATGCAGCCCTTCGGCCGTGTCCTGCCCGTGGCTCAGCCCGGCCTCCCAGGCGGCTTCGGCGATCCAGGGCGAATGCTCGAATACGCCGCCGAAGCGGACGATGAACAGGTCGCGGTCCATGGTGCTGGGGCGGGGGACGGTCATGCCCCGCCCCTGGCATAGGGATGCTTCTCCCGCCAATGCCGGGCGATCTCGATGCGGCGGCAGAACCAGACGCCGTCATGCTGCTTCGCGTAGTCCAGGAACCGCTCCAGCGCCATGATCCGGCCGGGCCGGCCGACGATCCGGCAATGCAGCCCGACCGACATCATCCGCGGCGTCTCCGCCCCCTCCTGGTACAGCGCGTCGAAGCTGTCCTTGAGATAGGCGTAGAACTGGTCGCCGGAGTTGAAGCCCTGGACCGCGGCGAAGCGCATGTCGTTGGCGTCCAGCGTGTAGGGCACGATCAGCTGCGGCTTGCCGCCGACATCCTCCCAATACGGCAGGTCGTCGTCATAGGCGTCGGCGTCGTAGAGGAAGCCGCCATGCCCGGCCACCAGGCGCCGGGTGTTCGGGCTGGTGCGGCCGGTGTACCAGCCGAGCGGCTTCTCACCCGACACTTGCTCCAGGATCTCGACCGCCTTGCGGATGTGCTCGCGCTCGGTGTCCTCGCCGACATACTGGTAGTTGATCCAGCGATAGCCGTGGCTGGCGATCTCGTGCCCGGCCTCGACCATGGCGCGGATCACCTGCGGGTGCCGCTCCGCCGCCATGGCGACGGCATAGACCGTCAGCGGGATCTGCTTGCGCTCGAACAGCCTGAGGATCCGCCAGACGCCGACCCGGGCGCCGTAATCGTAGAGCGATTCCATCGAGATGTGGCGCACGCCCGGCAGCGGCTGGGCGGCAACGATCTCGGACAGAAAGCTCTCGGAGGCCGCGTCGCCGTGCAGGATCGAGTTCTCGGCCCCCTCCTCGTAGTTGAGGACGAACTGCAGCGCCAGCCGGGCCCCGCCCGGCCAGTCGGCCTGGGGCGGGTTCGGGCCGTAGCCGACCAGATTTCTCGGATAGACGGACACCGATCCTCCCCTCGCACGCGTGATCCCGGACATAGAATACGCCCGGAGCCAGCATCCACTTTTGCGATTGCGTTGAAAGTCTTTCCGCCGAACACCCGTTGAGCAAGGCGGGTCCCGGCGTGAAACATTGCGGAAACAACAGACGCGCCACACCTGAAACAGGGCGATAATGCCCGGTGGCGCGCCGGACCGCCAGGGACCGGCGGCAGACACGGAGAGGCAGGATGGCCGAGACACAGGCATCCCACCGGGGGCGACTGACCACCCATGTGCTCGACACGGCGCATGGCCGGCCGGGCATGGGCATCGGCGTGGCGCTCTATCGCCTCGACGGTGACCGCCGCACCCTCGTGACCGAGACCCGGACCAATGCCGACGGCCGCTGCGACGCGCCGCTGCTGGCCGGCGACGATTTCCGCCCCGGCACCTATGAGCTGGTCTTCGCCACCGGCGCCTATTTCAGCACCGCCGGGGTGGTCCTGACCGACCCGCCCTTCCTGGACCAAGTGCCGATCCGCTTCGGCATCGCCCATGCCGACCAGCACTATCACGTGCCGCTGCTGATCTCGCCCTGGTCCTACTCCACCTATCGCGGCAGCTGAGACATGCGAGACACCGTCCGTTTCCTCCTGGGCGACGAGCTGCGCGAGATCTGCACGGTCGATCCGACCCTGACCGTGCTGGACTGGCTGCGGATCGAGGAGCGCAAAACCGGCACCAAGGAAGGCTGCGCCGAGGGCGATTGCGGCGCCTGCACCGTGGTGGTCGGCCGGCGCGACGGCGACCGGGTGCGCTACGAGCCCGTGAACGCCTGCATCCGCTTCCTGGCGACGCTGGACGGCTGCCAGCTGCTGACGGTCGAGCATCTGAAGGCCGCCGACGGCGCGCTGCACCCGGTGCAGCAGGCGATGGTCGACTGCCACGGCTCGCAATGCGGCTTCTGCACCCCCGGCTTCGTCATGGCGCTGTTCGCGCTGTACCGCAACGACCCGGCGCCGGGCGAAGGCCGGATCGACGACGCGCTGGCCGGCAATCTGTGCCGCTGCACCGGCTATGCCCCGATCGTCGCCGCCGGGCAGCGCATGTATGAGCTGGGCGCGCCGGAGGCCGACCGCTTCGCCGTGGCCGAGGCCGGGATTGCCGAGCGCCTCGCCGCGCTGGAGGACGAGGAGACGGTCGTGGTCGGCGACGGTCCCCGCCGCTTCTACGCCCCGGCCACGGCCGACGCGATGGCGGAGCTGCTGCTGGAGCATCCGGACGCCACCATCGTCTCCGGCGCCACCGATGTCGGGCTGTGGGTCACCAAGCAGCAGCGGGTGCTGCCGGTGGTGATCTATACCGGCCGGGTGCGCGATCTGCGCGGCCTGCGCGAGACTGCCGACGGCTTCGAGATCGGCGCCGCCGTCACCTATGCCGAGGCGATCGGGCCGCTCGGCCGCGCCTATCCCGACCTGGGCGAGCTGATCCGCCGCATCGGGGCGGAGCAGGTTCGCGCGGTCGGCACCATCGGCGGCAACATCGCCAACGGCTCGCCGATCGGCGACATGCCGCCGGCCCTGATCGCCGCCGGCGCCACGCTGGTGCTGCGCCGGGGCGGGGAGCGCCGGTCGCTGCCGCTGGAGGAGTTCTTCATCGCCTATGGCCGGCAGGACCGGCGGCCGGGCGAGTTCGTCGAGAGCGTCTTCCTGCCGAAGCTGCAGCCCGGCGACAGGTTCCGCGCCTACAAGATCAGCAAGCGCTTCGACCAGGACATCTCCGCCGTCTGCGCCGCCTTCCGGCTGCGGGTGGAGGACGGCAAGGTCATTGACATCCGCATCGCCTATGGCGGCATGGCCGGCACCCCGAAGCGCGCGGCCGGGGCCGAGGCGGCGCTGACCGGCCAGCCCTGGACCGAGGACGCCGTCCGCGCCGCCCTGCCGGCGCTGGCCCGGGATTTCACGCCGCTGACCGACTGGCGCGCCAGCGCCGGCTATCGCGCCCGGGTGGCCGCCAACCTGCTGCTGAAGCTGCATGCCGAAACCGCCGATCCCGCAGCGGAAACCCGCCTGGTCGGTGAGCGGAGCCTGGCCCATGCCTGACACCACCTTGTCCCAGGCCAAAGCCCAGCCGGCGGCCGACCGCATCGACGGCGCGGTGCACGACCCGCGCCGGCACGACAGCGCCCACAAGCATGTCAGCGGCGAGGCCGTCTATATCGACGACATCCCGGAGCCGGCGGGCCTGCTGCATGTCTGCCTGGGGCTGAGCGAGAAGGCCCATGCCCGGATCCGGTCGATCGACCTGGCCAAGGTCCGCACCGCGCCCGGGGTGGTGCGCGTCTTCACCGCCGAGGACATCCCCGGTGAGAACGACATCGGCTGCAACCATCTGGGCGACGAGCCGCTGTTCGCCACCGAGCTGGTGCAGCATGTCGGCCAGCCGGTCTTCGCCGTGGCCGCCGAGACCCGTGACCAGGCCCGCCGCGCCGCCCGCCTAGCCGTGATCGACACTGAGGAGCTGGCGCCGGTCCTGGACTATGAGGCCGCGAAGTCTGCCGGCACGCTGGTGACCAAGCCGATGACGCTGAAGCGCGGCGACGCCGCTGCGGCGATCGCGGCGGCGCCGCGCAGGGTCGACGGCCGGATGCGGATCGGCGGGCAGGAGCATTTCTACCTGGAGAGCCAGGTGGCCCTGGCCCTGCCGGGCGAGGATGGCGACGTCACCGTCCATTCCTCGACCCAGCACCCGAGCGAGGTGCAGCACATCGTGGCCAGTGTCTTGGGCGTGCCGGACGGGGCGGTGACGGTCGAGATCAGGCGCATGGGCGGCGGCTTCGGCGGCAAGGAGACCCAGGCCAACCTGTTCGCCGCCGTGGCTGCCCTGGTGGCCAAGGCGACCGGCCGCGCCGCCAAGCTGCGGCCGGACCGCGACGACGACATGCTGATCACCGGCAAGCGCCACGATTTCGAGATCGACTATTCGGTCGGCTTCGACGACGAGGGCCGGATCGAGGGCGTCGAGATGCTGCTGGCGGCGCGCTGCGGCTGGTCCGCCGACCTGTCCGGGCCGGTCACCGACCGCGCCCTGTTCCATGCCGACAACGCCTATTACTACCCGACGGTGCAGCTGTCCTCTCTGCCCTTGAAGACCAACACCCAGTCGGCCACCGCCTTCCGCGGCTTCGGCGGGCCGCAGGGGCTGGTGGCCGGCGAAAGGCTGATCGAGGAGATCGCCTTCGCCGTCGGCCGCGATCCGCTCGAGATCCGCAAGCTGAACTTCTACGGCACCGACGACCGCAACGTGACGCCGTACCACCAGACGGTCGAGGACAACATCGCCCCCGAGCTGGTGGCGGAGCTGGAGCGCGACAGCGACTACCAGGCCCGGCGCGCCGAGATCCGCGCCTGGAACAAGACGAGCCGCTTTCTCAAGCGCGGCCTGGCGCTGACGCCGGTGAAGTTCGGCATCTCCTTCACCTTCACCGCCTACAACCAGGCCGGCGCGCTGGTGCATGTCTACAAGGACGGGTCGATCCACCTGAACCATGGCGGCACCGAGATGGGCCAGGGCCTGTACGTCAAGGTCGCCCAGGTCGTGGCCGAGGAGTTCCAGGTCGATATCGGCCGCGTCCACATCACCGCCACCACCACCGGCAAGGTGCCGAACACCTCGGCCACCGCCGCCTCCTCCGGCGCCGACCTGAACGGCATGGCGGCGCAGGCCGGGGCGCGGATGATCAAGGAGCGGCTGATCGCCTTCGCCGCCGAGCGCTGGCAGGTGAAGCCGGACCAGGTCGTGTTCCGCCGCAATATGGTGCGGATCGGCGACCAGGAGGTGCCGTTCCCGGAGCTGGTGCGCGCCGCCTATTTCGGCCGGGTCCAGCTGTCCGCCGCCGGCTTCTACAAGACGCCGAAGATCCATTGGGACCGCGCCGCCGGCCGCGGTCGGCCGTTCTACTACTTCGCCTATGGCGCCGCGGTCAGCGAGGTCACGGTCGACACCCTGACCGGCGAGTACCGGCTGGACCGGACGGACATCCTGCACGACGCCGGCCAGTCGCTGAACCCGGCGATCGACAAGGGCCAGATCGAGGGCGGCTTCGTCCAGGGCGCCGGCTGGCTGACCATGGAGGAGCTGTGGTGGGACGACAAGGGCTGCCTCAGGACCCATGCGCCGTCCACCTACAAGATCCCGGTGGCGAGCGACCGGCCGAAGATCTTCAACGTCCGGCTGGCCGACACGCGGAACCATGAGGAGACGATCTACCGCTCCAAGGCGGTGGGCGAGCCGCCGCTGATGCTGGGCGTCTCGGTGCTGCACGCGATCTCGGACGCCGTCGCCAGCGTCGCCGACCACAGGATCTGCCCCCGCCTCGACCCGCCGGCGACGCCGGAGAAGGTGCTGGACGCGGTGGAGCGGCTGAGGGCGGCGGGAGGGCTCGCATGACCCCCCTCGCCCCCACCCTGCGGCTGTGGCTCGGCGATGGGGAGCCGACGGTGCTGGTGACGCTGGCGGAGGCCCGCGGCTCGACCCCGCGCGAGGCCGGGGTGCACATGCTGGTCACCGCGACCGCCGCCCGCGGCACCATCGGCGGCGGGCGGATGGAATGGGACGCGATCGCCGCCGCCCGGGCGCAGATCATCGCCAAGGAGCGGTCGCAGCGGGTCGAGATCCCGCTCGGCCCCGCCATCGGCCAGTGCTGCGGCGGCTTCGTGGTCGTCGAGCTGGAGCTGGCCGACGGCGCCACCCTGGCCCGGATCGAGGCTGAGGAGGCCACAGAGGCCGCGACCCGCCCCAGCGTCCTGATCTTCGGCGCCGGCCATGTCGGCAAGGCGCTGGCCCGCGCGCTGGCGCCGCTGCCCGTGCGGATCCAGTGGGTCGACGGCCGCGCCGACGAGTTCCCGGCCGAGATCCCGGACGGCATCACCCGGCGGCTGACGCCGACCCCGACCGATGTCGTCGCCGAGGCCCCGCCCGGCGCCGCCTATCTGGTCATGACCCACAGCCACGCCATGGATTTCGAGGTCACCGAAGCGGTCCTGCGGCGCGGCGACGCCGCCTATGTCGGGCTGATCGGATCGGCCACCAAGCGCGAGCGCTTCGAGCGCTGGTTCCGGGCCCGCGGCAACGACCCGCGGCGCACGGAAACCCTGACCTGCCCGATCGGGGCGGGCCTCGGGCGGGACAAGCGCCCGTCCGTCATCGCCGCCATGGTCGCGGCGGAATTGCTCATCGCCTTCGCCAAGGCTAAGGACGTGTCCGCCCCCGCCGACAAACCGGCGGCGGGGGCGGCTCCAGAACAGGAGGCTGCATGGACCGCAACCCGGGGGCCGGCCCCGCGCGCATCGAACTCCGCGGCATCACCAAGAGGTTCGCGAGCCTCGTCGCGAACGACGGCGTAAGCTTCTCCGTCCGGCCCGGCGAGATCCACGCGCTGCTCGGCGAGAACGGCGCCGGCAAGTCGACGCTGGTGAAATCGATCTACGGCCTGCTGCAGCCCGATGCCGGCGAGATCCTGTGGAACGGCCAGCCGGCCCGCCCCGCCAGCCCGCACGAGGCCCGGCGCCTCGGCATCGGCATGGTGTTCCAGCACTTCTCGCTGTTCGAGGCGCTGACCGTGGCCGAGAACATCGCGCTCGGCCTGGAGAGCCCGCCCGACCGGCGCGTCCTGGCCAAGCGCATCCGCGAGGTGTCCGAGGCCTATGGCCTGCCGCTGGACCCGCATCGCGAGATCCACACTTTGTCGGTCGGCGAGCGCCAGCGGGTCGAGATCGTGCGCTGCCTGCTGCAGGACCCGAAGCTCCTGATCATGGACGAGCCGACCTCGGTCCTGACGCCGCAGGAGGTGGAGCGGCTGTTCGAGACCCTGCGCCGCCTGGCGTCGGAAGGCTGCTCGATCCTCTACATCAGCCACAAGCTGCACGAGATCAAGGCGTTGTGCGACGCGGCCACGATCATGCGCGGCGGCAAGGTGGTGGGCACCTGCGACCCGGCGGCCGAGACCGCGCGCAGCATGGCGCAGATGATGATCGGCGCCGAGCTGCGCACCCTGTCCCGCCGCGGCGCCCGCGGTGTGTCCGAGCCGCGGCTGGTGGTGGAGAATCTCAGCCTGCCCGCCGACGGCCCGTTCGGCACCGCGCTGAAGCAGATCGGCTTCACCGTCGGCGCCGGCGAGATCCTGGGCATCGCCGGCATCGCCGGCAACGGCCAGACCGAGCTGTCGCAGGCCCTGTCGGGCGAACGCCGGGTCCGCCCGGCCGGGGCCATCCGCATCGGCGCGAAGCCGGTCGCGCATCTGAGCGCGGAACAGCGCCGGCTGCTGGGGCTGTGCACCGTGCCGGAGGAGCGCAACGGCCATGCCGCGGTGCCGGAGATGAGCCTGGCCGCCAATGCCCTGCTGAGCGCCCGCAACCGGATGAAGCTGGCGCCCGGCGGGCTGATCCGCGCCGGCCTGGCCCGCCGCTATGCCGAGCGGGTGATCCACGAGTTCGGGGTCAAGGCGCGCGATGCCGAGGCACCGGCCGGCAGCCTGTCCGGCGGCAACCTGCAGAAATACGTGGTCGGGCGCGAGGTGCTGCAGACGCCCGAGATCTTCATCGTGTCGCAGCCGACCTGGGGCGTCGATGCCGGCGCCGCCACCGCGATCCACCAGGCGCTGATGACCCTGGCCCAGAACGGCGCCGCGGTGGTGGTGATCTCGCAGGATCTCGACGAGCTGCTGCAGATCACCGACCGGCTCGCGGTGATCAATCTGGGCCGCCTGTCCGAGGCGCGGCCGACCGCCGAGATCTCGGTCGCCGAGATCGGCCTGCTGATGGGCGGGCTGCACGGCGCCGAGCCGGAAGCGGCCGAGGAGAAGGAGCACGCAGCCCATGTCGCTTAGAATCGAGCCGAGGCGGGAACCGTCCCGCGCGATGGTCTGGCTGACGCCGCTGATCGCCATCGCCCTGACCATCGCCAGCGGCTGGCTGCTGTTCCTCGCCCTCGGCCTGGACCCGGCCGAGACGCTGTACCAGTTCCTGATCGCGCCGGTCGAAAGCTTCTACGGCTGGACCGAGCTGGGGGTGAAGGCGGCGCCCTTGATCCTGATCGCCATCGGGCTCGGCATCGGCTTCCGCGCCAATGTCTGGAACATCGGGGCGGAGGGCCAGCTGATCATGGGCGCCATCGCCGCCGCCGCGGTGGCGCTGGGCTTCTGGGGCGAGGAGGGCTGGTGGATCCTGCCGGCGATGTGCGTCGCCGGCGCCCTGGGCGGCATGGCCTATGCCGCGATCCCGGCCTTCCTGAAGACCCGCTTCGACGTCAGCGAGATCCTGACCAGCCTGATGCTGACCTATGTCGCCTCGCTGGTGTTGGGCATCCTGGTGTTCGGGCCGTGGAAGGACCCGGACGGCTACAACTTCCCGCAGACCCGGATGTTCACCGACGCCGCGGTGCTGCCGATCCTGGTCGAGGGCACCCGGCTGCATCTCGGAGTGCTGGTGGCCGGGCTGGTCGCGGTCGCCGCTTGGTTCCTGATGGGCCGCACCGTGTTCGGCTTCCAGATCCAGGTCGTCGGCCAGGCCCCGGCCGCGGCCCGCTTCGCCGGCTTCAGCCGCAAGCGCGTGACCTGGTTCGCCCTGCTGCTGTCCGGCGCGCTGGCCGGCCTGGCCGGAACCTTCGAGGCCGCCGGCCCGATCGGCCAGCTGATCCCGCAGCTGACCCCGGGCTACGGCTTCACCGGCATCATCGTCGCCTTCCTCGGCCGGCTGCACCCGATCGGCATCGTCGCCGCCGGGCTGGTCATGGCCCTGTCCTATATCGGCGGCGAGAACGCGCAGGTCTCGGCCGGGCTGCCGACCGCGGCGACCGGCGTGTTCCAGGGCATGCTGCTGTTCTACCTGCTGGCCGCCGACGTGCTGGTCCGCTACCGCCTGCGCTGGGCCTCGGCCCAGGCCAAGCCCGTGCCCGAACCCGTGACGGTGTCGTGATGGATATCCTGGTTCTGATTGCCGCGACGGTGATCACCGCCGCCACCCCCCTGCTGCTCGCCGCGCTGGGCGAGCTGGTGGTCGAGCGCTCCGGCGTCCTCAACCTCGGGGTCGAGGGCATGATGCTGATCGGCGCGGTCACCGGCTTCGCCGTGACCTTCACCACCGGCCAGCCGGCGCTGGGCATCCTGGCCGCCGCCCTGGCCGGCACGGCGATGTCGCTGATCTTCGCCGTGCTGACCCTGACGCTGATGGCCAACCAGGTCGCCACCGGCCTGGCCCTGACCATCTTCGGCGTGGGCCTGAGCGCGCTCTTGGGCTCCGGCTTCGTCGGCCACCCGATCGCGCCGCTGCCGAAGCTGGCGCTGCCGGTGCTGACCGGCCTGCCGGTCGTCGGGCCGCTGCTGTTCGGCCAGGACGCGCTGGTCTACCTGTCGGTCGCGATGACCTTCGGCGTGGCTTGGTTCCTGAAGCGCAGCCGCGCCGGGCTGGTGCTGCGCGCGGTCGGGGAATCCGCGGAATCGGCGCATTCGATCGGCCACCCGGTGCAGCTGGTGCGCTATCTCGCCTGCCTGTTCGGCGGCGCCATGGCCGGGTTGGCCGGGGCCTTCCTGTCGCTGTCCTACACGCCGCTGTGGATCGAGGGCATGACCGCCGGCCGCGGCTGGATCGCGCTGGCCCTGGTGGTGTTCGGGTCGTGGCGGCCGTGGCGGGTGCTGCTGGGCGCCTATCTGTTCGGCGGCGTCACCATCCTGCAGCTGCACGCCCAGGGCATCGGCGGCATCGAGGTGCCGCCGCAGGTCTTCACCATGCTGCCCTACCTCGCCACCATCGCGGTGCTGGTGATCATCGCCGCCGGGCCGTGGCGCGGCCGGCTGCAGGCGCCGGCGGCGCTGGGCAAGCCGTTCCGCCCTTCCGTCTGAGACGCGGATCGCTATCATCCGGTGAATCACAACAAGGAGGTCTTCATGTCGATGCGCTTCTCCCGCCGGTCGGTGCTGGCGGGTTCCGCGGCCACCCTGGCGACGACGATCCTGCCCGGCCGGGTCTGGTCGGCCGAGCCGCTGAAGGTCGGCTTCATCTATATCGGGCCGATCGGCGACTATGGCTGGACCCACGGCCACGACCTCGCCCGCCGCGAGATCGACGCGCATTTCGGCGACAAGGTGAAGACCAGCTATGTCGAGAGCGTGCCGGAGGGCCCGGACGCCGAGCGCGTGCTGCGCCAGCTGGCCCAGGCCGGCAACGACCTGATCTTCACGACGTCGTTCGGCTACATGAACCCGACGATCCGGGCCGCCAAATCGCTGCCGAAGGTGAAGTTCGAGCACGCCACCGGCTACCAGACCGCGCCGAATGTCAGCACCTACAACGCCCGCTTCCACGAGGGGCGCGCGGTGTGCGGCACCATCGCCGGCCACATGACCAAGTCCGGCGTCACCGGCTATATCGGCTCGGTGCCCATCCCCGAGGTGGTGATGGGCATCAACGCCTACACCCTGGCGGCGCGGAAGATCCGGCCGGACATGAAGGTGAAGGTGATCTGGGTCAACAGCTGGTACGACCCGGGCAAGGAGAGCGACGGCGCCAAGGCGCTGATCGACGGCGGCGCCGACATCCTGTGCCAGCACACCGACAGCCCGGCCGCGATCCAGGTGGCGGAGGCGCGCGGCATATATGCCTTCGGCCAGGCGTCGGACATGCGCAACTTCGCGCCCAAGGCGCAGCTGACCTCGATCGTCGACGAATGGGGCCCGTACTATATCGAGCGGGTGCAGGCGGTGCTCGACGGCACCTGGAAGACCTCCAGCATCTGGTGGGGCTTCAAGCACGGCATGGTCAAGCTGGCGCCGTACAACGAGGCGATCCCGGCCGAGGTCGTGGCCGCGGCGGAGAAGACCAAGGCCGACATCATCGCCGGCACGCTCAACCCCTTCGCCGGCCCGATCAAGAACCAGAAGGGCGAGCTGGTCGTGCCCGAGGGCAAGGCCCTCAGCGACGACGAGATCGCCAAGATGGACTGGTATGTCGAGGGCGTGGAGGCTTGAGAGGCGATCCTTCGTAGGTTGGGTTCGCGAACAGCGAACCCAACATGCCGGCTTGTCGGTTCGTAGGCTCGCTGTTGGGTTCGCATGCGCGAACCCAACCTACGGGCTGGCGTGGCGAGCCCAGCCCCAATGACCACCCCCCTCTATCTCGACCACCTCGCCTCAACCCCGCTGGATCCCGAGGTGCTGGACGCGATGCGGCCGTGGTTCGACCCGGCGGCGGTCGGCAACCCGCATGCGGCGCGGCACCGGCCGGGCTGGCGGGCGGCGGAGGCGATCGAGGCGGCGCGGGCGGAGGTGGCGGGGCTGATCGGCGCCCGGCCGGGCGAGATCCTGTTCACCGGCGGCGCCACCGAGGCCAACAACCTGGCCCTGCTGGGCGGCACGCCCCAGGGCTGGCCGGTGGTCGCCTCGGCAATCGAGCACCCCAGCGTCCTGGCCTGCCTGCCGGAGCTTTCCGCCCGCGGCCATCGCACCGCGACCCTGCCGGTCGGGCCGGACGGCACCGCCGATCTCGACGCACTGCGCAAGCTGCTGGCCGGCCGCCCGGCCCTGGTCTCGCTGATGGCCGCCAACAACGAGATCGGCACCATCCAGCCGCTCAAGGAGGCGGCGCGGATCTGTACCGAGGCCGGCGCCCTGCTGCACACGGACGCGGTGCAGATCCTGTCGACCGGCGCGATCGATGTCCGCGCCCTCGCCTTCCTCAGTCTGTCCGGACACAAGCTGTACGGCCCGATGGGGGTCGGCGCCCTGTTCGTGCGCGAGGGCATGGCTCTACGGCCCCTGCTCCATGGCGGCGGCCAGCAGCAGGGGCGCCGCGCCGGCACCCTGCCGACCGCGCTGTGCGTCGGGCTCGGCGCCGCCTGCCGCCTGGCCCGGCAGCGCCGGACGGCCGATGCGCGGCGCCTGTCCGCCCTGCGCGAGCGGCTGTTCGCGACTCTGCAGCGGGAGCTGCCGGACCTGCGCCGCAACGGCTCCCCGGATCACGGCCTGCCCGGCTGCCTCAACGTCAGCCTGCCCGGGCTGGACGCCGCCGACCTGCTGCTCGACCTGCCGGATCTGGCGCTGTCCACCGGCTCCGCCTGCTCCACCGGCAGCCCGGAGCCGTCGCATGTGCTGCGCGCCATCGGCCTGTCGCCGGAGGAGGCCCATGGCAGCCTGCGCTTCGGCCTCGGCCGCGGCACCACGGAGGCCGACGTCGATCAAGCCGCAGCGCGGCTGGCCGAGGCGATCAGAGCGCGAGGTCGGGGCTGAGCCGCGCCCGCGTGTGCTCGACCAGATAGTCAGAGAACACCCGCACCTTGGCCGGCAGGAAGCTGCGGTGCGGGTACAGCACCGCCAGCACCACCGGCTCGGGCGGATGGTCGGGCAGCACCACCTGCAGCGCGCCGCTGCGCAGATGCGCCGCCACCTCCCACACCGGCTTCATGACGATGCCGCGGCCGTCGACCGCCCATTGCGTCAGCACGTCGCCGTCATCGGCGTCGAAGCTGCCGCGCACCGGCACCTTGGACGGGCCGTCCCTGCCCTCCAGCGTCCACTGGTACTGCCGCGACCCGGGGAAGCGCAGCAGCAGGCAGTTGTGGCCCACCAGATCCTCGGGCGCCTTCGGCATGCCCCGGGCCTCGAGATAGGCCGGCGCGGCGCACAGCACCCGCCGGCAATCGGCGATCTTGCGCAGCACGAAGCTGGAATCCTTCATCTCCGCCATGCGGATCGCCAGGTCGACCGCCTCTCCCAGCAGGTCGAGCAGGTGGTCGGACAGGCGCAGCCGGACCTCGACCCGGGGGTAGAGCTCGTGGAACTGCGGCACCAGCGGCGCCAGGATGCGGCGGCCGAAGCCGAGCGGTGCCGTCACCCGCAGGCTGCCCGACGGCACGCCGCTGGTGGTGGCGACGCTGGTCTCGGCCCGTTCCACCGTGTCCAGCACCACCAGGCAGTGTCGGTAGAAGGTCTGGCCGTGCTCGGTGGGCTGCACCTGCCGCGTGGTGCGGTTCAGCAGGCGGACGCCGAGATGCTGCTCCAGCTGCTGGATGCGGTGGCTGACCACGGCCGGCGACATGCGCACCTGCCGGCCGGCCGCCGACAGGCTGCCGAGCTCGACCACGCGCACGAAGACCCGCATGTTCTCCAGCAGCGCCAATCCGTGCTCCCTGTTCCCGGATGCGAGTCTGGCGCATCCGCCGGGCGGGATTATAGCGATTCTTTTGAAAGTGCTGCGCTGCCGCATCGCTTCCCCAGCCGCGATGCTGTTCATTAGGCTGGCGGGAACGGACAATCAGCCAAGACGGCGGAGGCGGCGGCATGGAGCCGATCATCTGGGAATGGATCAACCTCGTGGCCCGCTGGGTGCACGTGATCACGGCCATCGCCTGGATCGGCTCGTCCTTCTACTTCGTTGCGCTGGACCTCAGCCTGAAGAAGCGCGAGGACCTGCCGGCGGGCGCCGGCGGCGAGGCCTGGCAGATCCATGGCGGCGGCTTCTACAACATGGTCAAGTACCTGGTGGCGCCGGACCGGCTGCCGAAGGAGCTGACCTGGTTCAAATGGGAGGCCTATTCCACCTGGATCAGCGGCTTCTTCCTGCTCTGCGTGCTGTACTACCGCGGCGCCGACCTGTTCCTGATCGACCCGCAGGTCTCGCTGGTCTCGCCCAAGGAAGCGATCGCGATCAGCGTGGTCAGCCTCGCCCTCGGCTGGCTGGCCTACGATCTCCTGTGCAAGTCGCCCTTAGGCGAGAGCGACGTCAAGCTGGCCGCGGCCGGTTTCGTCGTGCTGGTCGCGGCGGCCTGGGGCTTCTCCCAGGTGTTCAGCGGCCGCGGCGCCATGCTGCAGATGGGCGCCCTGATCGGCACCATGATGGTGGCCAACGTCTTCTTCCTGATCATCCCGAACCAGCGCAAGGTCGTGGACGCCCTGCTGGCCGGGCAGACGCCGGACCCCAATCTCGGCCGGCAGGCCAAGCAGCGGTCGCTGCACAACAACTACCTGACCCTGCCGGTGCTGTTCCTGATGCTCAGCAATCATTACCCGCTGGCCTTCGGGTCGCACTGGGCCTGGGTGATGACGGCGCTGGTGCTGGTGATGGGCGGGGTGATCCGGCACTTCTTCAACTCGCGCCATGCCGGCAAGGCGACGCCGTGGTGGACCTGGGCCGCGGCGGCCGCGTGCATGGCGGCGATCGTCTGGCTGTCCACCCTGCCGCCGCCGCGCGAGCACGAGGTGGCGACCACGACCAAGCCCTGGATCGGGCTGCAGCCCGAGGCTCCGGTGCAGACAGCCTCGGCGGCGGACCCGAAGCCGGTGTCCTTCGCCCAGGTGACCGACATCGTCGTCTCCCGCTGCAGCATGTGCCATTCCAGCATGCCGGGCTGGGAGGGCATCCAAGAGGCGCCGCGCGGCGTGCTGCTGGACTCGCCGGAGGAGATCCGGCGCCATGCCGGCCTGATCCGCCTGCAGGCGGTGCTGACCCATGCCATGCCGCCGGCCAATGTCAGCCAGATCACCCCGGAGGAGCGCGACCTCCTCGGGCGCTGGACGGCCGATCCCGACCAGGCCGTGCAGTAACAGGAGCCTTGCGATGACCACCACCGCCCTGCCCTCCACTGCATTACGAGGGCGCCTGCTGAGCTTCCTCAGCCCCCCGAAGGGCGCCGGCGACAGCGCCAGCTATCGCTATACCCCCGACGGGGTCGTGGTGGTCGAGAATGGCCGGATCGCCCGGGTCGGCCCGGCGGCGGAAATGCTGCCGGCGCTGCCGGCCGGCACCGCGGTCGACCACCACCCGGACGAGCTGATCCTGCCCGGCTTCATCGACGCGCATCTGCACTTCCCGCAGACCCAGGTGATCGCCTCCTACGGCGCGCAGCTGCTGGACTGGCTGCAGAAATACACCTTCGTCGCCGAGCAGCGTTACGCCGACCCGGATTTCGCCGAGCGCCAGGCGCAATGGTTCCTGGCCGAGCTCTTGGCCAACGGCACCACCACCGCCGCGGTCTACGGCTCGGTCCATCCCGGGTCGGCCGAGGCCTTCTTCGCGGAATCCGAGCGGCTGGGCACCGCCATGATCGCCGGCAAGGTGATGATGGACCGCAACGCGCCGCCCGCCCTGATGGACACCGCCCAATCCTCCTATGACGACAGCAGGCGCCTGCTGCAGCGCTGGCACGGCAACGGGCGGCAGCGCTATGCCATCACCCCGCGCTTCGCCATCACCTCGACCGAGGCGCAGCTGGAGGCGGCCGGGGCGCTGGCCCGGGAGTTCCCGGACGCCTATGTCCAGACTCACATCGCCGAGAACCTCAAGGAGATCGAGGCGGTGAAGGCGCTGTTTCCGGACAGCCGCGATTATCTCGACGTCTACGACAAGTACGGCCTGCTCGGGCCGAAGACCCTGTTCGGCCACTGCATCCACCTGGAGGAGCGCGAGCGGCAGCGCATGGCCGAGACCAGCTCGGTCGCGGTGTTCTGCCCGACCTCGAACCTGTTCATCGGCAGCGGCCTGTTCCCGATGCAGGACCTGGCGCGGCGCGACCCGCCAGTGCGGATCGCGGCTGCGACCGATGTCGGCGGCGGCACCAGCTATTCGATGCTGCGGACGCTGAGCGAGGGCTACAAGGTGCAGCAGCTGCAGGGCACCAACCTGTCGGCGCTGGAGGCCTTCCACCTGGTGACCGCCGGCAATGCCGAGGCGCTGGGGCTGGAGCAGGAGATCGGCACCATCGCCCCGGGCCGCTGTGCCGACCTGGTGGTGCTGGACGCCCGCGCCACCGCCGCCATGGCGCACCGGATGGAGGCGGTCGAGGCCGATCTCGAGGAAGAACTGTTCATCCTCATGACTTTGGGCGATGATCGGTCGATCAAGGCGACCTATATACAAGGGCGCCGCATCCACGAACGGGAGGGTACGCGAAGCCGGTCACCGGCCTGAGCGTCCAGTCAGGAGCGCCATGGCCGAGATCGATCGCGACAGCGGCATCGACGAACCGAAGACCGGGCAGGTCCGGTCCCTGCTCCGCGCCCTGCGGCTGCTCGACACCGTGGCCGGCCGGGCCGAGGGCATGAGCCTGACCGAGCTGGCCCGCGCCACCGGCCTCTCCGCCCCCACCGTCCACCGCCTGCTGACCACGCTGGAGGAGGCGCATTACGTGCGCTTCGACCCGGCGACGCGGCGCTGGGCGGTCGGGGTGCAGGCCTTCCTCTCCGGCCTCGCCTATGCCGACGGCATGGGGTTGCGCCGGCTGGCCGACCCGCCGATGCGCACCCTGTTCGGCCTGTGCCACGAGACCGTGAACCTGGCGGTGGAGGAGCGCGGCACCATTCTCTATCTGCACCAGCTCGGCGACCCCGGCGCCAGCCTGCCGGGGTCGACGCCGCTGCCGGTGCACGGCTCCGGCGTCGGCAAGGCGCTGCTCTCGGCCAAGACCGACCCGGTGCTGTCGCGCACCCTGCCGGCCCTGGCCCTGACCCGGCTGACCGAGAAGACGGTGCCGGATCTGCCGAGCCTGCGCGACCAGATCTCCCGCGCCCGCCGCTCCGGTTACGCCATCGACGACGAGGAGCACCTGTCCGGCATTCGCTGCGTCGCCGCGCCGATCCTCGATCGCGGCGGCCGCCCGGTGGCGGCCCTGTCGATCTCCGCCCCGCGCGAGCGCATGGGCGACGACCGCATCGGCCAGATCGGCATGCTGGTGCGCCAGGCAGCGGAGAAGGTGACCCTGCAGCTGGGTGGGCGGCCGCACTAGAGACCGCCTGTAAATGCTACTGGTGCGGCCGTCTGACGGCGGACTCGAAGCTTCCGGTGCTCACGGACCCAGACGTCCGCTGCGCGCCGGTTCTCGAAACCACCCCCAGCCGACTCACACCAGCGCATTCCCAAACGGTCTCTGATGCCTTGCCCTCCCCTCGATTGTCATTGCCGGGCTTGACCCGGCAATCCAGAGAGCGTCGACATCCACTGGATGCCCGGGTCAAGCCCGGGCATGACAGGAAGGGGATGGGCGCGACCTGCTCCAGCCCTTCCACCAGGTGAAAAAGACCGATCCCGACCTGCCGCTTTTCACGCCCTGGAATGTTTCGGGCCGCCGCTGGCCCTGCCCTGCCCCACCCGCCACCATCGCCCGAGAACCTTCGAACGGGAGGGCATGATGCCCAAGATGACGGCGATGGAAGCGGCGGTGCATGTGCTGCGCAGCGAGGGGGTGGAGGTGGCGTTCGGCGTGCCGGGTGCGGCGATCCTGCCCTTCTACGAGGCGCTGAAGGACAGCGGCATCCGCCATGTGCTGGTGCGGCACGAGGAGGGCGGCACCCATGCCGCCGAGGGCTACACCCGGGCCCGCGCCGGCGCCATCGGCGTCTGCATCGGCACCTCCGGCCCGGCCGGCACCAACATGATCACCGGCCTGTACTCCGCCATCGCGGATTCGATCCCGATCCTGTGCATCACCGGCCAGGCGCCGCGCGCCAAGCTGCACAAGGAGGATTTCCAGGCGGTCGACATCGCCGCCATCGCCCGGCCGGTGACCAAATGGGCGATCACGGTGATGGAGGGCGCCCAGGTGCCCTGGGTGTTCCGCCGCGCCTTCCAGATCATGCGCTCCGAACGCCCCGGCCCGGTCCATATCGACCTGCCGATCGACGTGCAGAAGGAGATCATCGATTACGATCCGGAGACCGACGCGCCGCTGCCGGTGTCGCGGCCGGCGCCGAACCCGAGCGCCATCGCCCGCGCCGTCGACATGCTGCTGGCGGCGGAGAAGCCGCTGATCGTCGCCGGCGGCGGCATCATCAACGCCGAGGCCTCCGACCTGCTGGTCGAGTTCGCCGAGCTGACGGGCGTGCCGGTGGTGCCGACGCTGATGGGCTGGGGCACCATCCCCGACGACCACCCGCTGAACGCCGGCATGGTCGGGCTGCAGACCCAGCACCGCTACGGCAACGCCACCTTCCTGCAGAGCGATTTGGTGCTGGGCATCGGCAACCGCTGGGCCAACCGGCACACCGGATCAACTGAGGTTTATACGAAGGGCCGCAGGTTCATCCATGTCGACATCGAGCCGACTCAGATCGGCCGGGTGTTCTGCCCGGACCTGGGCATTGTCGCCGACGCCAAGCTGGCGCTGCAGGCGCTGATCGCCGAGGCGCGCGGCCGGAAGCTGCCGAAGCGCGAGAGCTGGACCGCCGCGGTGCAGGAGCGCAAGCGCACCATGCTGCGCCGGACCGATTTCGACGCCACGCCGATCAAGCCGCAGCGGGCGTTCCAGGAGATCAACGCCGCCTTCGGCCGCGACACCCGCTTCGTCACCGCGATCGGCCTGTACCAGATCGCCTCGGGCCAGTTCCAGAAGGTGTACAAGCCGCGCAACTACATCATCTGCGGCCAGGCCGGCCCCTTGGGCTGGGAGGTCTCGGCCTGCACCGGCGCCAAGCTGGCCGACCCGTCGGCCGAGGTGGTCGGCATCGTCGGCGACTATTCGCTGCAGTTCCTGATCGAGGAGCTGGCGGTGGCCGCGCAGTACCGCATCCCCTTCGTGCTGGTGGTGCTGAACAACGCCTATCTCGGCCTGATCCGCCAAGCGGAGCGCGGCTACGACATGGATTACGAGGTCCAGCTCTCGTTCCAGAACATCAACGCGCCGGAGATCGGCGATTACGGCGTCGACCACATCAAGGCGGCGGAGGCCTTCGGCTGCATCGCCCGCCGGGTGTTCGACCCGGAGGAGATCGGCCCGGCGCTGCAATGGGCCCGCACCCGCGCCACCCAGGCCAGCCTTCCGGTGCTGGTCGAGATCATCACCGAGCGGGTGACCAACATCGCCATGGGGCCGGAGATCGACAAGGTCACCGAGTTCGAGGAGACCATCGACCTCGCCCCCGCCGATGCCCGCGAGCCGGAAACCGTCTGAGCCCGGAGGCCGCCATGCCGCGCTTCGCCGCCAACCTCACCATGCTGTTCAACGAGCATTCGCTCCTCGACCGCATCGCCCGTGCCGCCGAGGCCGGGTTCACCGGGGTCGAGTACCTGTTCCCCTACCCCTATCCGAAGGAGGAGCTGGCCGAGCGGCTGCAGCGCCACGGCCTGACCCAGGTGCTGCACAACCTGCCGGCCGGCGACTGGGCCAAGGGCGAGCGCGGCATCGCCTGCCTGCCCGACCGCAAGGGCGAGTTCCAGGACGGGGTCAGCCAGGCCATCGACTACGCCACCGCGCTGGGCTGCCGGCAGCTCAACTGCCTGGCCGGCAAGCGGCCGGCGGGCGTGGCCGAGACGGTGCTGGGCGACACGCTGGTCGACAACCTGCGCTTCGCCGCCAAGGCGCTGGGCGAGGCCGGCATCGACCTGCTGGTCGAGCCGATCAACACCCGCGACATCCCGGGCTTCTTCCTCAGCGGATCGCAGCAGACGCTCGACCTGCTCGATGCGGTCGAGGCGCCGAACACCAAGCTGCAATACGACATCTACCACATGCAGATCATGGAGGGAGATTTGGGGCCGACGCTGCAGGCGCTGATCTCCCGCATCGGCCACATCCAGGTCGCCGACAATCCCGGCCGGCACGAGCCGGGCACCGGCGAGATCCACCACCCCTTCCTGTTCCGCCTGCTCGACGCGCTCGGCTATGCCGGCTGGGTCGGCGCCGAATACGTGCCGCAGGCGGGCACCGAAGCCGGCCTCGGCTGGTTCGCGCCGTACCGCGCCAAAACGACGGTCGCGGCTTAGCCGAAGCCCCCTCAGCCCCCTCTTGCTGTCATTGCCGGGCTTGACCCGGCAATCCAGGGGCCGTCGAGAACGGCTTTGGCAGCCCCTGGATCCTCGGGTCAAGCCCGAGGATGACAAGAGAAGAGAGGCCGGCTCTGGCGCCTCCACTTCCTCTCCTCACAGGAGTTCGTCATGAACGTCGCCTTCATCGGCCTCGGCATCATGGGCCGGCCCATGGCCGGCCACCTGATCGCCGCCGGGCACAGCCTGTTCCTCCACGACATCACCGGCGTGCCGGAGGGGCTGGCCGGCACCGCCGTGTCCTCCGTCGCCGAGGCGGCGCGCCGGGCCGACATCGTCATCACCATGGTGCCCGACACGCCGCATGTGGAGGCGGCGCTGTTCGGCCCCGGCGGCGTCGCCGAGGGGCTGTCGCCCGGCAAGGTCGTGGTCGATATGAGCTCGATTTCGCCGATCGCCACCAAGGGCTTCGCCGAGAAGGTCAACGCGCTGGGCTGCGACTATCTCGACGCCCCGGTCTCGGGCGGCGAGGTCGGGGCCAAGGCCGCCAGCCTGACGATCATGGTCGGCGGGCCGCAGGCCGCCTTCGACCGGGTGCGCCCGCTGTTCGAGGCGATGGGCAAGAATGTCACCCTGGTCGGCGGCAATGGCGACGGCCAGACCACCAAGGTCGCCAACCAGATCATCGTCGCCCTGACCATCGAGGCGGTGGCCGAGGCCCTGCTGTTCGCGGCCAAGGCCGGCGCCGACCCGGCCCGGGTGCGGCAGGCGCTGATGGGCGGCTTCGCCGCCTCGCGCATCCTCGAGGTGCATGGCGAGCGCATGATCCAGCGCAACTTCGCCCCCGGCTTCCGCATCGCCCTGCACCAGAAGGACCTGGCCCTGGCGCTGGACGGCGCCAAGGCGCTGAGCGTGCCGCTGCCGAACACCGCGGCGACGCAGCAGCTGCTGCACGCCGCCATCGCCCAGGGCGGCGCCGCCTGGGACCATTCCGCCATCCTCAAGGTGCTGGAGCGCCAGGCCGGTTTCGAGATCGCCGGCCCGGCGGACGCACGGCAGGACGCGGCGTAGTTCGTAGGTTGGGTTCGCGACCGCGAACCCAACATCCCGCGGCCTGAGCCAGTGTTGGGTTCGCCGGAGCGAACCCAACCTACGCCCTCCACTTGAAGCAGTTTCAAAACCATCCCACCCCTCCCGTCCCCGCCACCCGGTGCTACGCTCCGGACGAACGGGACGGGAGGCGCGCGATGCGGCTGTGGATCAAGGACCCGCTGGCAATCCTGGCGGAGGGCGCCGAACGCGGCGTGGTGGTCGAGGACGGCCGGATCACCGAGCTGGTGCCGGCGGGGCGGGAGCCGGCGGCGCCGGCCGACAGCGTGTTCGACGCCGGCGCCCATGTCGTCCTGCCCGGGCTGATCAACACCCACCATCATTTCTACCAGACCCTGACCCGCGCTTTGCCGGCGGCTCTGGACCGCGAGCTGTTCCCCTGGCTGCAGGCGCTGTACCCGGTCTGGGCCCGGCTGGACCCGGAGGCGCTGCGCAGCGCCGTCACCGTGGCGATGGCGGAGCTGCTGCTGGCCGGCTGCACCACCACCTCGGACCACCACTACGTCTTCCCGGACGGGCTGGAGCACGCCATCGACATCGAGGTCGAGGTGGCGCGCTCGCTCGGCCTGCGCGCCGTGCTGACCCGCGGCTCGATGAACCTGTCGGTGCGCGACGGCGGCCTGCCGCCGGACAGCGTGGTGCAGGACGAGGACACGATCCTGGCCGACAGCGAGCGGCTGATCGCGGCGCATCACCAGGCGGGCGACGGCGCCATGGTGCAGATCGCGCTGGCCCCCTGCTCGCCCTTCTCGGTCACCGGATCGCTGATGCGGCGGACCGCGGAGCTGGCCGAGCGGCACGACGTGCGGCTGCACACCCATCTGGCCGAGACCGAGGACGAAAACCGCTTCTGCGTCGAAAAATTCGGCTGCCGGCCGCTGGACTATCTGGAGGAATGCGGCTGGCTGGGCCCCCGCACCTGGCTGGCCCACGGCATCCATTTCAACGAGCCCGAGATCGGCCGGCTGGCCCGGGCCGGCACGGCGGTGACGCATTGCCCCTGCTCGAACCAGGTGCTGGCCTCGGGCCATTGCCCGGTGCACGGCATGGAGCAGGCGGGCATGAGCATCGGCCTCGGCGTCGACGGCTCGGCCTCCAATGACGGCTCGAACCTGATGCAGGAGGTGCGCGCCGCCTTCCTGCTGCAGCGGCACCATTACGGCGTGACCGCGATCAGCCACCGCGACGCGCTGCGCTGGGCCACCGCCGGTTCCGCCGCCTGCCTCGGCCGGCCGGATCTGGGCGTGATCGCGCCGGGCAAGCAGGCCGATCTCGCCCTGTTCGCGCTGGACGAGCTGCGCTTCGCCGGCCATGGCGACCCGCTGGCCGCCCTGGTGCTGTGCGGCGCGCACCGGGCGGATTTCGTCATGATCGGCGGCACCTGGCGGGTGCGGAACGGAACGATCCCCGGCCTGGACCTGCCCCGGCTGATCCGCGGGCACCAGGCCCTGGCCGCCCGGCTTCAGGCCGGCTGAGCGCAGCGACCGGCTTGACACTGCAAGAGCAATGGCCGTATTGAACCACTCGGTTGTTTAACCATTCGGTTCGATACATGCCGGCGGATCCCCTTAGCCTCACCCTGGCCGCCCTCGCCGATCCCACCCGACGGGCCATCCTGGCGCGGCTGGCCCAGGGCGAGGCCTCGGTGACCGAGCTCGGCGCCCCCTTCGCCATGAGCCTCACCGCCGTGTCCAAGCACCTGAAGGTGCTGGAACGGGCGGGGCTGGTGGCGCGCGGCCGCTCGGCGCAATGGCGCCCCTGCCGGCTGCAGGCCGGGCCGCTGAAGGACATTGCGGACTGGGTCGAACGCTATCGCCCGTTCTGGGACGCCGGCTTCGACCGGCTGGAGGACTATCTGCGCCGCCTGCAGGACAAGGAGCCCGACGATGACCGGACGCAATGACAGCCCCGGCAGCGCCCCGGAGACGGGCCCGGAACTGGTCATCACCCGACTGTTCGACGCGCCGCGCAGCCTCGTCTTCAAGGCCTGGACAGAGCCGGAGCACCTGGTGCGCTGGCTCGGGCCGAAGGATTTCGCCGCCTCCGCGGTTCGGCTCGACGTCCGGCCGGGCGGTACCTGGAGCGCCGTCATCACCTCGCCCGAGGGCAGGAGCCACGGCATGGCGGGCGTCTATCGCGAGGTGGCGCCGCCGGAGCGGCTGGTCTTCACCTTCGCCTGGGACGAGGAAGAGGCGGAGCGGATGCTGATCGCCCTCACCTTCTTGGAGCGCGGCGGCAGGACCGAGATGACCTTCCGGCAGACGGGCTTCCGCTCGGCCGAGAGCCGCGACAGCCATCGCGAGGGCTGGAACGAATGCTTCGACAAGCTGCCGGGCTTTTTGGCGCAGGCCTGAACAATCGGGAGGGAACGCGATGAAACGCACCTATCGCGGCAGCTGCCATTGCGGCGCCGTGCGCTTCGAATGCGAGGCCGACCTGGGGGCCGGCACCAGCCGCTGCAACTGCTCGATCTGCGGCAAGGGCCGGTTCTGGAAGGCGATCGTCAGGGCGCCCGACTTCCGCCTGGTGCAGGGCGAGGAGGCGTTGTCGGACTACCAGTTCGCCGGCGCCGCCGGCGGCACGATTCACCACCTGTTCTGCCGCCGCTGCGGCGTCAAGCCGTTCGGGCGAGGCCACATGGAGGCGCTGGGCGGCACCTTCTACGCCATCAACATCGCCTGCCTGGACGATGTGACGCCCGAGGAACTGGCCGGGATGCCGGTCCGGTACGAGGACGGCCGCGCCGACCAGTGGGACAGGGCGCCGGCGGAGACGCGCCACCTGTGAGGCCGCGCGGCTTCGCCGGCATCGACCATCAGTAGGACGGCGTCACCACGGTGGTACGCGGCGGCGGCGTCACCACGGTGGATGGTGCCGGCTGGGTCACCACGGTGGTCGGCTTCTCCGGCGGCGTGTTGTTGACCGTGCAGGCGGCCAGGAGCGGCAGCCCGATCACGGCGGCGGCAAGGGTCATGGAGCGCATGTCCAATCCTCCCATTCCGTGAAGCGGCGTGTCTCGACACCGCGCTCAGACAGCAACGGGGCGATTCGCAGCCCCGTTCCCGAAAGCGCGGCACGGCGGCACGGCGGCCCGGGAAGCGGGCGTCGACGCCCAGGCGGCCGAAGCCGCAGGCCGCCGTGCCGGATCGTCCTCAGTAGGCCGGCGTCACCACAGTCGTGCGCGGCGGGGTGACATAGGTCGTGCTCGGCGTGGTCACCACGGTCGGCGCCGGCTGGGCCACCACTGCAGCCGGGGCCGGCTGCGTCACGACGGTGGTCGGCCGGTCCGGGGTGGTGTTCACCGTGCAGGCGGCCGCCAGCAGCGACAGGCCTGCCAGGGCGAAAGCCGTGGAAATGGAACGCATCTCACGTCCTCCAGTCTGTGAAGCGACCCGGATCGAGGCCGCAACGGAGACGCAACGGCAGGTTCCGGAGATGCGTTCCCCTCGCCCACAATTACATGACGAACGTGGTGATCTTTCTGCCAGCCAGCCCCGTGACGCATCAGGCAACGGGCGGCGCAACCGCGGCCGGCCGGCCGCGGCCCGATGAGAGGGAGGGTCGGACGCGGGCAGCGCCCGGCCGGGGCTCACCAGCGCCGGTAACGGCCGCGATAGCCCCAGCCGTCATGGCGCCAGCGACGGCGGCGCCAGCCGTCGTCGTAGTCATTGTCCGCGGCCGCGGCGATGGCGAGGCCGCCCAGCGCCAGGGCGCCCACGGCCAGCGCCGTGTTGGTGTCCTGCTGTCGCCGTTCGATCTGCGCCTGGGTGGACAACTGGCCCAGCGCGTTGCAGGCATAGGGGTCGCCGTAGGAGCAGCGCTGCGACGCATAGTTCAGCTGCATCTCCGACGGGGTCGGGCCGCAGGCCACCAGCAGCGCCAGGGCGCCGATCCCGCCGATACGCCACACGCTGGACTTCAGACCATCGATCGCGATGCCGGCCATCATGTCGTCTCCTGCCGATCTCCCGATCGGCCGGAAGCGACGGTGACTCCGAATCACGCCAAAATTGTGGTGGCCACCATTTTTCGCCCATGCCCCAGCCGGCCCCTCGCCCGAACATCCCTCTTCCCACCAACATACAGTGATGTACTGTACTGGAGCATCGGGAGATGCCGGGCAAACCCGGCGCAGACGGGGCGGGCGGATGCAGCGGTACTCCTTCCTGTCGCTGGCGCGGAAGGCGCTGGGCGGCCATCGCGGCTGGGAGCCGGCGTGGCGCAAGGCGACGCCGAAGACCCACTACGACGTCGTCATCGTCGGCGGCGGCGGGCACGGGCTGGCCACCGCTTATTACCTGGCCCGCAACCACGGCATCACCAATGTCGCGCTGGTCGAGCGCGGCTGGATCGGCGGCGGCAATGTCGGCCGCAACACCACGGTGGTGCGCTCGAACTACCTGCTGCCGGACAACCAGCATTTCTACGAATGGTCGCTGAAGCTGTGGCACGGGCTCAGCGAGGAGCTGAACTACAACGTCATGTTCTCGGCCCGCGGCTCGATGTTCCTGGCGACCTCGCTGGGCGGGGCCATGGCGCTGCGCCGCCGCGGCAACGGCATGCGCCTGGCCGGGATCGATGCCGACTGGCTGGAGCCGGACGACCTGCGCCGGATCGCCCCGAACCTGGACTATTCGGACAACGCGTTGTTCCCGCTCTACGGCGCGCTGATCCAGCGCCGCGGCGGCACCGCCCGGCACGACGCCGTGGCCTGGGGCTTCGCCCGCGCCGCCAGCGATCTCGGCGTCGACATCATCGAGGATTGCGAGGTGCTGGATTTCCAGCACGAGGGCGAGCGCGTCACCGGGGTGCTGACGGCCAAGGGCCCGATCGGCGCCGACCGGGTCTGCCTCGCCACCGCCGGCTCCGCCTCGATCCTGGCCGGCAAGGTCGGGCTGAAGCTGCCGATCGAGAGCCACCTGCTGCAGGCCTTCGTCAGCGAGGGGCTGAAGCCGGTGGTCAATTCCGTGCTGTCCTGGGGCGGCAGCGGCCATTTCTACATCAGCCAGTCCGACAAGGGCGGCCTGGTCTTCGGCGGCGACCTGGACGGCTACAACTCCTACGCCCAGCGCGGCAACCTGCCGGTGGTGGAGGACATCGCCACCGCCGCCATCGCGCTGATGCCGAACTTGTCGCGAACCCGCATCCTGCGGCACTGGGCCGGGGTGATGGACATGTCGATGGACGGCAGCCCGATCATCGGCCTGGCGCCGATCGACGGGCTCTACCTCAACATGGGCTGGTGCTATGGCGGCTTCAAAGCCATCCCCGGCTCCGGCTGGGTCTGCGCCCACACGATTGCCCATGGCGCGCCGCACGAGCTGAACCGGCCCTTCGCGCTCGACCGGTTCGAGCGCGGCCGGATCATCGACGAGAACGGCGTCGGGCCGGTCGCGAACCGGCACTGAGGAGCAGACCTATGCGAATCCCCTGCCCCTGGTGCGGCCCGCGCGACCTGTCCGAGTTCTTCTATGGCGGCGACGCCGAGACGCCCCGCCCGCCGCATGAGGAGACGGCGGCGGCGCCCTGGTTCGACCATGTCTACCGCCACGACAACCCGCGCGGCACGCACCGGGAGTACTGGCAGCACAATTACGGCTGCCGGTCCTGGATCCTGGTCACGCGCGACACGCTGACCCATGAGATCACCGCTGCCGAGCCGCTGCGGCGCCCTGCCTCGGAGACCGGCCGATGACCTCGCATCGCCTGGCCCAGGGCGGGCTGATCGACCGGTCGGCGCGGCTCGGCTTCAGCTTCGACGGGCAGCACCATGAGGGCCATCCCGGCGACACGCTGGCCTCGGCCCTGCTGGCCAACGGAATCCGGCTGGTCGGCCGCAGCTTCAAGTATCACCGGCCGCGCGGCATCCTGTCCGCCGGGTCGGAGGAGCCGAACGCGCTGGTCGAGCTGCGGACCGGCGGCCGGCACGAGCCCAACACCCGCGCCACCATGGTCGAGCTTTATGATGGCCTCGTAGCGCGGAGCCAGAACCGCTGGCCGTCCCTGAGCTTCGACTCGCTGGGCGTGGTCAACAGCGTGCTGTCGCCTGTGTTCCCGGCCGGCTTCTACTACAAGACCTTCATGTGGCCGGCCTCATTCTGGGAGCCGGTCTATGAGCGGATCATCCGCCGCGCTGCCGGCCTCGGCACCGCGGCGATGGAGACCGACCCCGACCGCTACGAGCGCCGCCACGCCTTCTGCGACGTGCTGGTGGTGGGCGGCGGCCCGGCGGGGCTGAGCGCCGCCCTGGTCGCGGCCGAGGCCGGCGCCCGGGTCATCCTGTGCGACGAGAACGACCGCTTCGGCGGCGCCCTGCTGGGCGAAGGCGAACTGGTCGAAGGCCGCCCGGTGACGGAGTGGGTGGCGGAGCGGCTGGCGGCGCTGCAGGGCTTCGGCGACCGGGTGACGCTGGTGCCGCGGGGCACCGCCTTCGGCCTCTACGACCACGGCACGGTCGGGCTGGTCGAGCGCGTCGCCGATCATCTGGCCGAGCCGCCGCCGCACCTGCCGCGCCAACGCTTCTGGACCATCCGCGCCGCGGCGATCGTGGTCGCGGCGGGCGCGATCGAGCAGCCGCTGGTGTTCCCCAACAACGACCGGCCCGGCGTGATGCTGGCTGGCGCGGCGCATCGCTACGCCCATCGCTTCGCCGTCGCCCCGGGCAAGCGGATGCTGGTGGCCGGGATCGACGACGGCGCGGCCCGCACCGCCCTGGCGCTGAAGCGGCACGGGGTCGAGGTCGTGGGGCTGGCCGACAGCCGCACCGCCCTGCCCGGCCCGTTGGGCGAGGAACTCCGCGCCGCCGGGATCGCGGTCCATGCCGGGTCGACCGTTCGCGGCGCCAAGGGCCGGCTGGGCGTCGAAGGCGCCCGCATCGGCCGTGTGGACGGCAAGGCGGTCGCGATCGACTGCGACGCCATCGCCATGTCGGGCGGCTGGATGCCGACCACGCATCTCCTGAGCCAGCGCGGCATCCGCCCGAAGCTCGACCGGACCCGCGGCGGCTTCGTGCTGCCGGACCTCGACGGCCCGCTGCTGGCCGCCGGCGCCTGCGCCGGCCGAGCCTCGACCGAGGCCGCGATCGCTGATGGACTGGCCGTGGGGTTGCAAGCCAGCCGCTTCGCCAAAAGCCATGGCGCCAATCCAAAAAGAGTCCCCCCTCCCCTCGCGGGAGGGGGCAAGGGGGAGGGGGTTG
>NZ_JBHYMS010000050.1:0-57937 GCF_042743185.1 Inquilinus sp. NPDC058860
TGGTCTGACGGGCGGCAGCCGCTCTGGGGCCGTCTTGAAACTCCGGGTGGCGAGTCGGCTGGCGTGGTTTTCGAGAACCGGCGCGCAGCGGACGTTAAAGTCCGTGAGCACCGGAAGCGCAGAAAACCGTGTCAGACGGCCGCCGCAGCGAGTTTCAAGACGGCCCCTACGTCACCGGCGCCGGGTTGAACAATGTCAGCGCATTGAACAGGCCCCAGCGGTCGGACCAGGGCTTGGTGCGGCCGCTGGCGACGTCGAGGATCAGGCGGAACAGGTCCCAGCCGACCTCTTCGATCGTCGCCTCACCGCTGGCGATCCGGCCGGCGTCGAGATCGATCAGATCGGACCAGCGCTGGGCCAGGTCGGTCCGGGTCGACATCTTGATCACCGGCGCCGCGGCCAGGCCGTAGGGCGTGCCGCGGCCGGTGGTGAAGACCTGCAGCGTCATGCCGGAGGCCAGCTGCAGCGTGCCGCAGACGAAGTCGCTGGCCGGCGTCGCGGCGAAGACCAGACCCTTCCTGCGCACCCGCTCGCCGGGTGAGAGCACGTCGACGATCGGACTCGACCCCGATTTGACGACGGAGCCCAGGGCCTTCTCGACGACATTGGCGAGGCCACCCTTCTTGTTGCCGGGCGACGGGTTGGCGCTGCGGTCGGCCTCGCCGCGGGCGAGATAGGCGTCGTACCAGGCCATCTCCCGGATCAGGGCGCGGCCGACCTCCTCGGTCGCCGCCCGCGGCGTCAGCAGGTGGATGGCGTCGCGCACCTCGGTGACCTCGGAGAACATCACCGTGGCGCCGGCGCGGACCAGCAGGTCGGCGGCGAATCCCACCGCCGGGTTGGCGGTGACGCCGGAGAAGGCGTCGCTGCCGCCGCACTGCACCCCGACCACCAGGTCGGAGGCCGGGCAGGTCTCGCGGCGGCGCCGGTTCAGCACCTCCAGCCGCGCCTCGGCCATCGCCAGGATCGAAGAGACCATGGCGCCGAAGCCCGCCTCCTCCTGCAGCCGCACGATGCCCGGGGGCATGCCGTCAGGCATCAGCCGCTCGGGCTGCAGCTTCTCGCAGCCCAGGCCGACGATCATCACCTCGCCGCCGAAATTCGGGTTCAGCGCCAGGTTCTGCAGGGTGCGGATCGGCACCACCGCCTCCGGCGCGTTGATCGCCACGCCACAACCGTAGCTGTGGTTCAGCGCCACCACATCGTCGACATTGGGGAAGCGGGGCAGCAGCTGCTCCTTGATCCGCTTCACCGCGAAATCCAGCGTCCCGGCCACGCATTGCACGCTGGTGCTGATCGCCAGAACGTTCTTGGTGCCGACCGACCCGTCCGGGTTGCGGAAGCCCTCGAAGCTGTAGCCGTCGAGCGGCGGCAGCGGCGCCGCCGGCCGGGTGGCGAGCTCCAGCCGGTCGAGATCCGGTGCGGCGGGGACCAGCACCGCCGCCTCCTCGACCCAGTCGCCGGCCAGGAGCGGCCGGGCGGCGTGGCCGATCACCTCGCCGTAGCGCCGGATCCCGGCGCCCTCGGCGATGTCGGACAGCGCCACCTTGTGCCCCTGCGGCACGAACTGCCTGAGCGTCGGGCCGTCCGCAAGACGCGTGCCCTCCGGCAGGCCGAAGGAGTTGACGACGATGGCGACGTTGTCGGCCTCGTGCAGCCGGATGGTGCGGGGTGTTTCGGCGTCGGCCGTTCCTGGCTCCGGCATCGTCGCTCTCCCGTTACGCCGCGGCGGCGAAGCTGCTCCGCGCCAGGCCCTGCACCAGGGCCGCCAGTTGCTCGGTCTCCGCCTCGGTCAGGTCGTGCAGCGGCGCCCGCACCGGGCCGGAATCCCGGCCGATCACCCGCATCCCGGCCTTGATGATCGAGACCGCATAGCCCTTCCGGCGATTGCGGATCGTCAGCAGCGGCAGGATGAAGTCGCGCAGGCCCGCCTGCACCGTCTTGCGGTCGCGGCGGCGCACCGCGGCGTAGAACTTGGTCGCGAACTCCGGCACGAAGTTGAACACGGCGGAGGAGTAGGTGGTCACGCCCATCTCCAGATAGGGCAGGGCGTAGGTCTCGGCCGTCGGCAGCCCGCCGATATAGGTCAGCCGGTCGCCCATGCGCAGATGGACCCGCGTCATCAGCTCGATGTCGCCGATGCCGTCCTTGTAGCCGACCAGGTTCGGGCAGCGCTCGCACAGCCCGGCCAGGGTGTCCTCGGTCACGATCGCGTTGTCGCGGTTGTAGACGATGACGCCGAGCTTGGTGGCGGCGCAGACCGCCTCGACATGGGCGGCCAGGCCCTCCTGCTCGGAGTGCACGAGGTAGGGCGGCAGCAGCAGGATGCCGTCGGCGCCGGCACGCTCCGCCGCGACCGCCATCTGCTTGGCGATCTCGGTGCCGTAGCCGGCCCCGGCGAGCACCGGCACCCGGCCGCGGGTCTCCTCGACCGCCGTCCTGACCACGGTCTCGACCTCGGACGGGGCCAGCGAGAAGAACTCCCCGGTGCCGCCGGCGGCGAACAGCCCGGCGACGTCATAGCCGCACAGCCAGTCGAGGTTGGAGCGGTAGCGCTCCGCGTCGAAGCCGTTGTCACGGTCGAAGGGGGTGACGGGGAAGGACAGCAGGCCGGAGCCGAGCTGCTGCGCCATCTCGTTCGGGGTCATCCTGGCCATCCATCGTCCTCCCGGCATCGAAATCAAGGTCGCCCTCGTTCTAGCGTCCGGATCAATTCCGTTCCAACCCGATTGCTGGATCGATCGATGCGTCATCGGTATCGGACGGGCGATGCTGCTCCGCCAGGCCGCGGGCGATGTCGAGGATCGCCGGCAGCAGCGGATTGTCGTTGTCCTGGCGCCAGGCGATGTACAGCTCGGCCGACCGCGGCGCCGCGAGGTCGAGCGGCCGCAGCACCACGCCCCGGCTGTACAGGTGCAGCGCCGCCTCCGGCACGATCGAGACGCCGAGGCCGGACCGCACCAGGGCCAGGATCGAATGGATCTGGCTGAGATGCTGGACATAGTCGGGCAGCAGGCCGGAGCGGGCGAACAGCTCGATCACCAGGTCGTGGAAGTATCGCGCCTCATAGGGCGCGTACATGATGAAGGGCTCTCCCGCGAAATCGCGCAGCGACAGGCTGGGCGCCCGGGCGAGGGGATGGTCCTCCGGCAGGGCGGCCATCAGCCGCTCCTCGGCGACGCGGAAGCTGGCGGTGCCGGCCTGCACCACCGGCGGCCGCAGCAGCCCGGCGTCGATCTGGCCGTTGCCGAGCGCCTCGATCTGGTCGCCGGAGACCATCTCGCGCAGCACCAGGGTGACGTCGGGCAACTGCCGCCGGCACGCGGCGACCAGGTCGGGCAGGCAGCTATGGGCCGAGGTGGCGGTGAAGCCGATGCCGATCGCGCCGGCCCGGCCGGCGGCGACGCGGCGGGCCAGCAGCGCCGCGCCTTCCGCCTGCTTCAGCAACCGCCGGGCCTCGACCAGGAAGCTCTGCCCGGCCGGGGTCAGCCGGACCGACCGGCTGGTGCGCTCGAACAGTGCGACGTCGAGGATGCGCTCGAGGATCTGCACCTGCCGGCTCAGGGGCGGCTGGGTCATGTTCAGCCGGGCGGCGGCGCGGCCGAAATGCAGCTCCTCGGCGACGGCGACGAAGCAGCGCAGCTGGTTCAGGTCGAACATCGGTGGGCGTCCCGCGTCAGTCAGGGGCGGAGTGTGCCCCGTCTGCCGCGGGTGGCGAAAGGGGAAGGGCCGGATCGGCCCCCTCACCGCTTCAGCTCGACCCGGCGGATCTCGCCGACGACGAAGAGATAGGCCGCCATGGCGATGAAGGCGTTGAGGCCGACGAAGACCAGCGCGCCGTTGAACGACCCGGTGGCGTGCAGGATGTAGCCGATGATGATCGGGGTGGTGATGCCGGCGGTGTTGCCGAACATGTTGAACAGCCCGCCGCTCAGCCCCGCGATCTCCTTCGGCGAGGTGTCGGAGACGACGGCCCAGCCCAGGGCGCCGATGCCCTTGCCGAAGAAGGCCAGCGCCATCAGCCCGACCACCAGCACCGGGTCGTCGACGTAGTTGCAGCCGATGATCGTCATCGACAGCAGCATGCCGCCGACGATCGGCAGCTTCCGCGCCAGGGTCAGCGACCCGGTGCGCTTGTACAGGTGGTCGGAGATGACGCCGCCCAGCACGCCGCCGATGAAGCCGCACAGGGCGGGCAGGGAGGCGACGAATCCGGCCTTCAGGATCGACATGCCGCGGTCGTTGACCAGGTAGATCGGGAACCAGGTCAGGAAGAAGTAGGTGATCACGTTGATGCAGTGCTGCGCGACGTAGACGCCGAGCAGCATGCGGTTGCCCAGCAGCTGCCTGACGTCGCTCCAGCGCGCGGCGGAGGCGCCGGTCCCGGCGCCGCTGATCGACAGCGTGCCGCCGCCCTGCTCGATGTGGTCGAGCTCCGCCCGGTTGACCGACGGATGCTCCTTCGGCCCGTGGATGGTGCGGTTCCACAGCGCGACGACGGCGAGGCCGAGCACGCCCATGATGAAGAAGGCCCAGCGCCAGCCGTATTCCTGCACGATCCAGCTGGTCATCGGGGCGAAGATCACCGGCGCGAAATACTGGGCCGAGTTGAAGATCGCCGACGCCGTGCCGCGCTCGGCGCCCGGGAACCAGGCGGCGACGATCCGCGCGTTGCCGGGGAAGGACGGCGCCTCGGCCACGCCGACCAGGAGGCGGAACACGAACAGCAGGACCACCGCGGCCCCGCCGCCGAAGAAGCCGGCCCAGCCCTGCAGGAAGGTGAACAGCGACCAGAACAGGATGCCGATCGCATAGACCCGCTTGGTCTCGTAGCGGTCCAGCAGCCAGCCGCCCGGGATCTGCGCCGCGACATAGGACCAGCTGAAGGCGGAGAAGATGTAGCCCATGGCCACCGGGTCGATCCCGAACTCCTTCGACAGCGGCGCGCCGGCGACGGAGATGATGGCGCGGTCGGCGTAGTTCAGCACCGTCACCGCGAACAGCATCAGAAGGATCTGATAGCGGACGCGACTCCTGGCGACACGGTCGACGGCAGCGGTGACGGCCATCGGGTTCCTCCCGGTTTCGGCTCTGCGAGCCTTGATCTCGGGCGGAACCGTAGGAGCGGGTTCGATCCAGTTCTATTTCCGAATGGGCATCGATCGATCCAGGAATGGCATCGAAGCCGCGTCAGTCCCAGACCGCCAGCATCTCCTTCTGCACATAGTCCAGATGCGCGGCCATCGCCGACCGGGCCCGGTCCGGGTCGCCGGCGGTGATCGCCGTGGCGATGCCGTCATGGTCGGCCATGATCCGGTCCAGGAGCGCCGGCCGGCGTGACAGGTGCTGGTGGAAGGCGGCGCTCAGCCCCTCCTCGCGGCCGCGCCACAGGGTCAGGGCGATCTCGCGCAGCGCCTGGTTGCCGCAATGCTCGGCGATCAGCAGGTGCAGGGCCCGGTCCGACTCCTGCGACCATTCCCGCCGCGCCGTCTGGCCGCGCATGGCGGCGACGATGCCGGCCAGCTCGGCCCGGCCCTCGGCCGTGATGTGCCGGGCCGCCAGCGCCGCCAGCTCCGGCTCCACCAGCGCCCGGGCCTGCATGATCTCCAGCGCCGAATGATCGGCCTCGGGCAGGGCGCTGCCGGGCCTGGCCGCGGCGCGGACGAAGGCGCCGACCCCGACCTTGACCTCGACCAGCCCCGCCACCTCCAGCGCGATCAGCGCTTCGCGCACGGTCGGGCGGCTGACGCCCAGCTCCTGCGCCAGGTCGCGCTCGGAGGGCAGCTGCTGCCCCGGCTTGAACTCGCCCGACTCGATCAGCGCCGTGATCTGCTCGGCGATCTGGATGTAGAGCTTGCGATTGACGACCGCTTGAAGGGGCATCCTGCCCTGCCGCTCGAAGGCCTCACCATCGGTCGGCCGACGCCCAGAAGAATCTTTCTTCTAAATCCCATTTGAGCTGGCCTGACCGCTTGACACCCTAGCCGCACCCGGCCCCTAATGCCAGGGCCTGCCGCCGAACGGCAGGGAAGCCGCCGGAGAAGCGGTTGTGGAACGTCGCTCGGCGCCGCCGTCATGGCGCGCCGTCCTGGGACGGAGACACCCTTGAACATCAATCGGATCAGCGTCCTCGACATCCGTTTCCCGACCGCGAAAAGGCTGGACGGGTCGGACGCCATGAATCCCGACCCCGACTATTCCGCCGCCTATGTGATCCTGTCGACCGACGATGGTCTGGAAGGCCACGGCCTGACCTTCACCATCGGCCGCGGCAACGACATCGTCTGCGCCGCGATCGAAGCGCTGAAGCCGGCGGTGCTGGGCCGCGACCTGGCCGAGTTCACCCGCGACATGGGCGCGACCTACCGCCACCTCACCGGCGACAGCCAGCTGCGCTGGCTGGGGCCGGAAAAGGGGGTGATGCAGCTCGCCACCGCGGCGATGCTGAACGCGATCTGGGACCTCTGGGCCAAGGCCGAGGGCAAGCCGCTGTGGCGCCTCTTGGCCGACATGACGCCCGAGGAGACGGTGCGCTGCATCGATTTCCGCTACATCACCGACGCCCTGACCCCGGTCGAGGCGGTGGAGCTGCTGCGCCAGCAGGAGGCCGGCAAGGCGGCGCGGATCGGGCAGCTGCTGGCCGAGGGCTATCCGGCCTACACCACGAGCGCCGGCTGGCTCGGCTACAGCGACGACAAGATCCGCCGCCTGGTGCGCGAGGCGCTGGCCCAGGGCTTCAAGGCGTTCAAGATCAAGGTCGGCGCCGACCGCGGGGCCGACCTGGCGCGCGCCGCCCTGGTGCGGGCCGAGATCGGCGACGATCTGACCTTCATGGTCGACGCCAACCAGGTCTGGGATGTCGGCCAGGCGATCGAATGGTCGACCGCCCTCTTGCCCTTCAAGCCGCTGTGGGTGGAGGAGCCGACCAGCCCCGACGACATCCTCGGTCATGCCGCGATCGACCGGGTGCTGCGGCGCCACGGCACCCGGGTCGCGACCGGCGAGCACGTCCACAACCGGGTGATGTTCAAGCAGTACCTGCAGGCCGCGGCCATGGGCTTCTGCCAGATCGACGCGGCCCGGGTCGGCGGCGTGAACGAGAACCTGGCCATCATCCTGATGGCGGCCAAGTTCGGCGTGCCGGTCTGCCCCCATGCCGGCGGCGTCGGCCTGTGCGAATACGTGCAACACCTGTCGATGTGGGATTTCGTGTCGGTCAGCGGCAGCAAGGACGGCCGCTTCATCGAATATGTCGACCATCTGCACGAGCATTTCGTCGACCCGGTGCGGATCGTGGACGGCTGCTACGCCGCGCCGACCGCGCCCGGCTACTCCATCGCCATGAAGCCCGCCTCGCTCCAGGCCCATCGCTTCCCCGACGGCAGCGCCTGGCGCGACGACCAGGAGACCCGCCCATGAGCACCGCGGACGGCTGAGCTTCGGTCCGCACCACCCATCAAGCGCCCGCCCGGCAGAAGGCGGTCGCAGCAGGAGGACGAACGCCATGAAGACGCTGACGACCATTCTGACGGTGGCCGCCGCCGCGCTGCTGTCCGCTGCACCGGCCCGGGCCGAGCCGGTGACCCTGACCTGGCAGATGTGGAGCAGCACCGACGCCGAGACCGCGGCCTGGCAGCACGTCGCCGGGCTGGTCAACGCACAGTATCCCGACATCAAGGTCGAGCTGCAGACCTCTCCCTGGCGCGATTACTGGACCAAGCTGCCGACCCTGGCGGCATCGAACACGCTGCCCGACATCGTCAGCATTCAGTCGCTGCGCCTCTCCAACTTCACCACCCTGTTCGAGCCTCTGGACGAGCATGTGAAGGACGGCTTCGACCTCGGCCAGTTCGACAAATCGATCCTCGACGGCCTCAGCTATGGCGGCCATCTCTATGCGCTGCCTTATGATTTCGGGCCGCTGGTCGTCTACTACAACCGCGACCTGTTCGCGAAATACAAGGTCGAGCCGCCCAAGGCCGGATGGACCCGGGCCGACTTCCTGGCCGCCGCCAAGGCGCTGACCCAGGACGGCAATTACGGCTTTTCCGTCACCGCCAGCGACTGGCTGGAATTCGCGCTGTCCGATGGGGCCAGGTACCTGACCGAGGAAGGCGGGCTCAACTTCGGCGACCCCGAGCTGCAGGCCGCCTTCCAGTCCTATGTCGACCTGGTGACCAAGGAGAAGGTGGCGCCGGTGATCGCGGCCAGCGGCCAGCCCTCCGGCGACATCGCCCGCGGCCGCTTCCTGGCCGGCAACGCCGCCATGTACGTCACCGGCCCGTGGGAGATGATCAACATCCGCAAATCCTCCAGCTTCCCGGTCGGGCTGGCGCCGCTGCCCGCCGGCAAGGCCGGCAGCATCACCTTCAGCGCCGGCTCGGGCTTCGGCATCAACAAGGCCGGCCCGCACAAGGACCTGGCCTGGAAGGCGATCCAGGTGCTGACCGGGCCGGAGGCGGAGCAGTACCTGGCCTCGCAGGGCCGTGCCTTCCCGGCCCGGACCGCGCAGCAGGGCTACTGGTACGACGTCGCGGCGCAGGGCGTCGCCGATGCCCGCGAGACCATCGACTACGCGCTGAAGACCGCCCAGCCCTACCGCACCACGGCCAACTGGAACACGGTGTCGGAGCTGCTGGAGCAGTATGCGCCGCTGGCCTATGGCGGGTCGCAGACCGGCGCCGAGGTGCTGGACACCGTGCAGGGGCTGGCCGTCGAATGACCGTGCAGGCCCAGGATCTCGGAGCGCGGGTGGCGGGTGTTCCCCGGGCCCGGCGGCGGCGCCGCGCTTTCCGGGCGGAGGGGCGGGCGGCCTTCTGGTTCCTGCTGCCCAGCCTGCTCGGCTTCCTCGCCTTCCTGCTGTTCCCGCTGCTGGCGTCGCTGGCGCTCAGCTTCACCAACTGGCAGCTGCTGGCCGAGCCGAAATTCGTCGGCGTGGCCAACTACATCCGGCTGTTCAAGGTCGATCCCAGCTTCTGGCGGGCGCTGGCCAACACCTTCTTCTATACCGCCGAATACCTGGTGCTGAACATCGTGCTGGCGGTCGGCATGGCCGTCTGGATCTCCAGCCTGCGCTGGGGCAAGCGCTTCTTCCGGCTGATCTTCTTCCTGCCGACCTTCACCCCGATGATCGGCGCCTCGCTGGTCTGGGTGCTGATCTTCACCCCCGGCGGGCTGATGGACTGGCTGGTGCAGTCGCTGGGCCTGCCGATCCCGAACCTGCTGGTCGACCCTGCCTGGGCGATGCAGGCCATCGTCATCGTCTCGCTGTGGTCGGGCTTCGGCTACAACCTGCTGCTGTTCGGGGCGGCGCTGGAATCGATCCCGCAGACCTATCTCGACGCCGCCCAGATCGACGGCGCCAACGCCTGGCAGCGCTTCTGGCGGATCAAGCTGCCGCTGATCTCGCCGACCCTGTTCTTCGGCACGGTGATGACCGCGATCACCGCGCTGCAGGTGTTCGACCAGGTCTACTCCATGACCCGCGGCGGGCCCGGCGCCGCCACCGCGACGCTCGGCTTCTTCATCTACCAGAACGGCTTCACCACCTACCGGATGGGCTACGCCTCCTCGATCGCCTGGGTGATGTTCGTCATCATCATGGCGCTGACGGCGCTGCAATTCCGGCTGCAGCGGAAATGGGTGCATTATGACGACTAGGCGGAAGGACGCCGGTGCCATCACCGCCGGCACGCTGGTCTCGCAGGGGGCGATGGCGCTGGTGGCGCTGGCGTTCCTGTTCCCGTTCTTCTGGATGCTGACCAACGCCATCCGGCCGAACGGCGAGGTGCTGGCCGTGCCGCCGCGGCTGCTGCCCAGCGACTGGCAATGGGGCAACTTCCTCGACGCCTGGGTCTACCTGCCCTTCGGCCGCTTCTTCCTGAACAGCGCGCTGGTCTCCTGTGCCGTCACCGTGATCGTGCTGACCGTCTCCAGCCTCGCCGCCTACGCCTTCGCCCGGCTGCGCTTCGTCGGCCGCGACGCGCTGTTCCTGACCTATCTCTCGACGCTGATGATCCCGCAGGTGGTGCTGGTGATCCCGCTGTTCCTGCTGATCAGCAGGCTGGACTGGGTCAACACCTTCCAGGCGCTGATCCTGCCGGTCGCCTTCGGCTCCTTCGGCACCTTCATGCTGCGCCAGTTCTTCAAGTCCATCCCGCGCGAACTGGAGGAGGCGGCCTTATGCGACGGTGCCTCGCGGCTGCGCATCCTGGTCAGCATCATCCTGCCGATGTCGCTGCCGGTGCTCGGCCTCCTGGCCCTGTTCACCTTCACGGCGCAGTGGAACAGCTTCCTGTGGCCGCTGATCATCGTGAACGGCACCGAGCACGCGACCATCCCGCTCGGCCTCACCATGTTCCAGACCCAGCAGGGCACGCAGTGGAACTACCTGATGGCCGGCGCCGCGATCTCGATGATCCCGGGCCTGTGCCTGACCATCCTGCTGCAGCGCTACATCTTCAGCGGCATCGCCATGAATTCGGGGTTCGGAGGGCGGTGAGGCTTAGATGGGATTTAGACTTGCTAAATCCCATCTAGAGACTATCCTCGAACGAGCCAACCAGAAGGGGCGGGAAGGGAACGACCATGGACATGCATGTTCCGGCGCAGGAAGAGGCGCCGCGCCTCCTCACCGACGCGCAGATCCGGCAATTCCTGGCGAACGGCTATCTGGTGCTGCAGACGGCGCTGCCGAAGTCGTTCCACGACCAGATCTTCCAGCGCTTCGACGACCTGATCGGCGCCGACCGGCACGAGAACCCGGGCAACAACCTGCTGCCGCTGGTGCCGGAGATCAACGCCGTGTTCGAGGATCCGGTGGTGAAGGGCGCGCTGACCAGCGTGCTGGGGCCGGACTACATCATGCACCCGCACCGGGCGCTGCATAAGAACCCGCCGGGCTCGCCGATCCAGAACTGGCACAAGGACAGCTACTGGGGCTACATGCGCCGGGTGCGGAACCACCGGCCGCGCTGGGTCATGATCATGTACTACCCGCAGGACACGCCGGCCGAGCTGGGCCCGACCGGGGTGGTGCCGGGCAGCCATCTGCTCGCCGCCGGGATCCAGGACCCGGACGCGCTGGAGCGCAACGGCTCCGGCCCGGCCGGCTCGGTGCTGATGATCCACTACGACATCTGGCACCGGAAGATGAAGAACCTGACCGCCGACAAGCGGTTCATGATGAAGTTCGAGTTCATCCGCATGGCGCCGGTCGCAGCGCCGGCCTGGCCGCACAGCGACCCGGCCTGGCGGGCGCCGGAACAGGCTCCGTTCTTCCCGATGGAGGCGGCCTGGAAGGCGCAGTGGCGCTGGCTGACCGGCGGCACCCCGGCCGGCGGCACGGCGGATCCCGACGCTTTGCGCGCAGCCCTGGCCGGCACGCCGGCGGAAGCCGCGGCGGCGATGTCGACTATCTCTGACCTCGGCCCGGCCGCCGCGGCGCTGGTGCCGGCGCTGCTGCCCCATCTCGACGGCGATGACGAGGCGTTGCAGCTCGACGCCGCCTACGCCCTGGGCGCGATCGGCGAGGCGGCTCTGCCGGCGCTGCTGCAGCGGGTCGAGGCCGACACGAGGCGCGATCCGGAGGACGGCTCGAACAAGAGCGATTCCGGCCGGCTGACGCCGAAGGACTGCATTGCCCTGTCGTCCATCTACGGCCTGGTCGAGGTCGGCGCGCCGGCGGTGCCGGAGCTGCTGCGCCTGCTGCGAAACGGCGCCGGCCGGTCGCGCAAATTCGCCGCCTTCGCCCTCGGCGAGATCGCCGGCACCGGGCCGGAGGTGCGCGACGCGCTGATCGCCGCCGCCGGCGATCCCGACCCGCATCTGCGCATCGCCGCGGTCGAGGCGCTGGGGCTGAAGCCGGCCGACGATGCCATTGTCGCCGCGCTCGCCCGCGCCCTGGACGATGCCGACGAGGAGGTTCGCTTCGACGCCGTGCTCGGCCTGGCGCGGATGGGGCAGGCGGCCGCCGCGGCGGTGCCGGCGCTCGGCCGGGTGCTGACCGGGGACGCGAACCGCTATGTCCGCGGCTATGCGGTCGAGGCCTTGTCCCGCATCGGGGATGACGCGGCGCACCGGGTGCTGCTACCCTATCTCAAGCTCTCCCGCTGGTGTCCGATGACGACGTCGGCGAGCATTTTCTGACCTGTTTCCACGGCGCGGCATTGGCGGATCGGCGGCTCTCTCCCACCAGCGGACATTCATCCCAGGGTTCGGCGGCCCAGGATCCGGAAGCATTGGCCGCCCTGCTGGAGCGCACCCTGTCCGGCGCCTCCGGCCGCTCGCTCGCGGGCGGTGCGGTGCGCCAGACGGTGCAGACGCTGGGCCGCGCCATCGTCGCCGGCCGCTACGACGGCGACGGGCCGCTGCCGACCGAGACCGAGCTGGCCGCCGAATACGCCGTCGGCCGCAACGCCATGCGCGAGGCGATCAAGGTCCTGGCCGGCAAGGGGCTGATCCGCACCGCCCGGCGCTACGGCTCGCGCGTCCGGCCGCGCGAGGAATGGTCGATCCTCGACCCCGACGTGCTGGCCTGGCATCTGCGCGAGCCGGACGGCATCGGCCGTTTTCTGGTCGAGATCTCCGAGCTGCGCGAGATCGTCGAGCCGCAGGCGGCCGAGCTGGCGGCGCTGCGCGCCACGGATGAGGAGGCGGAGGTGATCGTCGCCCTGGCCGCGCGGCTGGCGGTGGAGACCATGCCGCAGGTGCTGGACACCGACGTGGCCTTCCACCTGGCGGTGCTGAACGCCTCGCACAACCGGCTGCTGTCCGGCTTCGCCCGGCCGCTCGACGTGCTGCTGCGGGTGCAGTTCCTGGTCTCGGCGCACGGCATCGCGCCGGAATATGCCTACAGCCCTTCGGCGGACTACCATATGGCGATCGCCGAGGGCATCCGCGGCCGCGACCCGCAGAAGGCGCGGGAGGCGGTGATGGCGATGCTGACCCGCAACCGCGGCATCGCCGAGAAGGTGGCTGGGCCGAGCTGAGGCGGGGAGGGCGGCATGGCGCGCGATCCGGGGCTGGAGGAGCTGGTGCGGGAAGCGCTGGGCGCGGAGTCCGGCCTGGACGAGAAGCGGATGTTCGGCGGCCTCGCCTGGCTGCTGCATGGCAACCTGCTGTGCGGCGCCCGCGTCGACAGCATGCTGGTCCGCCTCGGCAAAGGGAACGACGGCTGGGCGCTGGGGCAGCAGGACGTCGCGCCGATGATCATGCAGGGCCGTCCCATGCCGGGCTGGGTCCGGGCCGGCGCCGCGGCCTATGGCGACGACGCGCTGCGCCGGCGGTTGTTGGAGGCCGCACTCGCCTTCGTCCGCACCCTGCCGCCGAAATAGCTATTCCGCGAGCGTGGCCAACACGAAGCTGGCCCGCTTGGCCACGCTGACCTTCGGCAGGATGACGACCTCGTAGCCCAGCGCCGGATAGTCCTTGAGCAGCCGCTCATACTCCTCCATCGCGGCGTCGAGGCCGTGGCGGCGCTCAGGGTCTGTGCCGTAGATCTCCGGCCAGGGCGGGGTCAGGAACATGCGCCGGTGATAGGGGTAGGGCCGGGCCAGCATCTCCAGCGCCGGCTCGCCGGTCATGTGCTGCAAGGCGGAGGCGGCATCGACCAGGCCGCGGTCGAAGAACACCCAGCCGGGCCGGGCTTCGGCCGCGGCGCGGTCGGCCAGCGCCATGGCGATGGCGCGGCGAGCGAAGGCGGCTCCGTCGACCCAGGGCAGGGCCGAACCGCCGCTCTCCAGCTCCTCCTTGACGATGCGCCGCCCGGGCTCCTCCACCACCGCATGCCCGCGCCGGGCGAGCTCCGCCAGCAGCGTCGACTTGCCGCCGCCCGAACAGCCGGAGATGACGACGAAACGGTTCATCTCGATATGTCTCGCCTATTCGCATCGGAACGCTGTGCCGATCAGCTTTGGAGGGGCTGCTCGGGGGCGATCAGGGACAACTTGGGGAAATAGGTCCGGTAGCGTGCCGCGTCGCGCGTCATCAGCCGGTATCCGGCGACGGCGGCGTGTGCGCCGATGAAAAAGTCCGGCAGCGGCGACCGCTTTTCTCCTCCTCGTTGCCGGTAAGCGGCGAAGGATTTGCCGGCCAGGAACGCCGCTTCGTAGGGAACGGCCTCGCGGTCGAACATCGCCTTGGGCAATGCGGCCTCGAGGTCCTCGATCCGTGAGTAGCGAACCGAGACTTCGGCGTAGATGATCGGGTTGATGACGAGGCGATATCGGTCGGCGGCCTGTTCGAGCGACGCCGCCGACCACGGGGACCAGCGTACGTCCTCTGTCATCACATCGAGGAGGACGTTGCTGTCGATCAGGATGGCGGTCATTCAGTCGTCACGGGTAAGCGCCATGATCTCGTCCGTGCTGATCGCCACGTCACCGCGTCCGCGCAGATGGGCGACCAGGCGGCTGCCGCGACTGCTGCCTTTACGGCGGCCAGCGCGCACGATTCGCACGACCTTGCCGTCGAACTCGAACTCGACCTCGGTGTGCGGCAGCAGGCCCGCGCGTTCGCGGATCTCGGCCGGGATGGTAACCTGACCCTTGGAAGTGATGCGCATGGTCAACTCCTTACTCTTACCTGTAAGAGTAAGGATCTAGGCATCCAACGACAAGATGTTCCTGTCGGCTGAATCGGCGCGGGCCGCCTCTCCTTCGTCTCGCGACGGAGGCGTCCCGGCCCGACCGCGGCCGTATTGCCGCGGTGAGCAGCCCATCACCCGCTTGAAGGCGGTGCTGAAGGCGCTTTCGGATTCATAGCCGAGCGACGGGGCGATGGCGGAGACGGGATCGCCGGAAGTCGCCAGCCTGTCCCCGGCCAGCAGCATCCGCCAGCGCGTCAGGTACTCCATCGGGGCCTCGCCGACCTTCTCCTTGAATCTCAGGGCGAAGCTCGATCGCGACATGCCGGCCCGCTGCGCCAGTTCCTGCAGGGTCCAGCGATGCGCCGGATCGGCGTGCATGGCGTTGATCGCCGCGCCGATCTGCCTGTCCGCCAGGGCGAAGAACCATCCGACGCCGCCGCCCGCACCTTCCAGGTGCAGCCGCAGGGCCTGAACCAGCATCATATGGGCGAGGTGCTGCGCGACCAGAAAGCCGCCGGGCTGGCGCTCATGCAGCTCCTGCATCATCCGCTCCACCGACCAGCGCAGCGCCGCTTGCTCCGCTTCCTTTCGGATATGCACGATGGGCGGCAGCATTCCCAGCAGGATGCCGGCATGATCGCCGCTGACGGCGAAGCGGCTGCCGACCAGAAAAAAGCCGCCGCCGCCGTTGACCGTGACGACGCCGCCATCCCGCGCGGGCGGGAAGACGGTGCCGGCGTCCACGGGCGTCAAGGCCATGTCGCTGGCCAGGCGGAACGGCCGTCCGCTCGGCAGCACGAAACAGTCCCCGGCCTTCAGGCGCACCGGATCGGGAACACCCTCCACCGACAGCCAGCACGCGCCGGACACCACGGCGTAGCACTTGATGCGGTCGTGCTGCCTGGAGAACCGGATCGACCAGTCTCCACCCGCGTCGAAGCCGGCGGACACATAGCTGCGCGGCTTCAGCAGCGACAGCACGTCGGAGAGCGGATCCATGGCAATTCCGGACGTTCGAGAAGATAACGCGGACGTTCCAGCATAGATCGTACGTCCTCGAATTCCTATCGTGGGTCATCCAGCGAAGGTGATCGTCATGAGCCGCTCCTCGTCTCATGACCAAGCCGCCTCCGTGGCGGCTCTCGGCGCCGCCGGAAGCCTGTAGCCAGACAGGAGAGCAGCCCTCATGACAGCGTTCACGATCAACGGGCGAGCGGTGGAGGTCGCCGCCGGGCCCGATACGCCGCTGCTGTGGGTGATCCGGGAGCATCTGAAGCTCACCGGCACCAAATTCGGCTGCGGCATCGCGCAATGCGGCGCCTGCACCGTTCACGTCGACGGCGCGCCCGCGCGCTCCTGCGTGACCCCGCTCGAGAGCGTGGCCGGCCGGGAGGTGACGACGATCGAAGGCCTGTCGCCGGACGCCAGCCATCCGCTGCAGAAGGCCTGGATCGCCGAGCAGGTGCTGCAATGCGGCTACTGCCAGTCCGGGCAGATCATGCAGGCGGCCGCCCTCCTTGCCGACACCCCCGATCCGACCCGCGATCAGATCGTCGAGCACATGGACGGCAACATCTGCCGCTGCGGGACCTATCAGAAGATCATCAGCGCCATCCAGCGCGCCGCAAGGGAGGCCTGAGCCATGACCGGGACCTTGCGGCTTCACAGCCGCGCGCTGTCGCGGCGCAGCTTCCTCGTCTCGGCCGGCGGCATCGGCATCGCGGTCGCGTTCGGCGGCCCGTCTCGGGACGCCTCGGGCGCCGTCGCGGTTCCCGCGGTCGAGGGCGGTTACCGGCCGAACGCCTGGGTGACCATCGCGGCCGATGGCACGGTGACCATCATGTCGCCCGCCTCCGAGATGGGGCAGGGGATCATGACGACGCTGCCGCTGCTGATCGCCGAGGACATGGATGCCGACTGGGACAAGGTGCGCATCGTCCAGGCTCCGTCCGACGCGGAGACTTACGGCAACCCCGGCTTCTACGGCATCCAGCTGACCGGCGGCAGCGAATCCACGCGGGGCTACTACGAGATGCTGCGGCTGGTCGGCGCCCAGACCCGCAAGATCATCCTGGCGAGCGCCGCCGGCCTGCTGAAGGTTCCGGCGGGCGAGCTCGCGACCGAGCCCAACCGGGTCGTGCACGCGCCGTCGGGCCGCTCGCTCGACTACGGCGCGATCGCGGAGGCCGGCGAGCTTCCCGATCCGCTGCCGCAGGTGACCGGCGCCGATCTGAAGCCGATCGCCCGGTGCTGCTACATCGGCAATCCGGCCATCAACCGGGTCGACATGGCCGCGAAGGTCGACGGCAGCGCGATATTCGGCATCGACGTGCAGCGTCCGGACATGCTGTACGGGGCGGTGCTGCGGGCGCCCGTCCAGGGCGAGCGGCCGGACGTCATCGACGACGGCGCGGCCAGGGCCGTGCCGGGCATCACCCACATCGTTCCCCTGCCTTATGGCGTCGGTATCATCGGCGAGACGGTCGAGGCGACGATGCGGGCCAAGGACCTGCTCGACGTCACCTGGAGCACGTCGTCGCGGGTCCGCCGCTACACCAGCGATCGGCTGCTGGACCAGTACCGGAAAGTCGGCCGCGACCTCTCCCAGGCGGGCGTCGCCGCCCATGCGGCAGGCGACGCGGCGGCGGCGATCGCCGGGGCCGACAGGGTCGTCTCGGCCGATTACCTGGTCGACCATGTCTGCCATGCGACCATGGAGCCGATGAACGCCACGGCGCTCGTGACCGGCGATAGGGTCGAGATCTGGGCGCCGACGCAGGGGCCGACCGGCACCCAGCGCTTCGCCGCGGCGGTGGCCGGCACCACCCCCGACAAGGTCAAGGTGAACACGATGCTGCTCGGCGGCGGCTTCGGCCGCAAGGCGGAGGCCGACTTCATCGTCGATGCGGTATCGCTGGCCAGGGCGGTGCAGGGCCGCCCGGTCAAGGTCGTCTGGAGCCGCGAGGACGACCTCCGGCACGACAAGTACCGGCCCCTGGCGGCGCAGCACGTGCAGGTCGGGCTCGACGCCGGCGGCGGCATCGTCGGCTGGCGGCACCGCATCGTGGCGGATTCGATCTTCGCCCGGACGTTGCCCGGGCTGTTCGAAAGCGAGGGGGGCGTGGACGGCGTCGTGATCGAAGGTGCGCATTTCAACTATGCCGTCCCGGCGCATCGGATCGACTACATCCGCCAGGACAGCGGCCGGGACGTCGGGTTCTGGCGCGGGGTGGGGGCGGGCTACACCAAGTTCTGCATCGAATGTGTCATCGACGAGATCGCGGCGGCCAAGGGCGCCGATCCCCTGGCGCTTCGGCTGGAGCTTCTGAAGGACCAGCCGCGGGCGCGCAAGGTGATCGAGACCGTCGCGGGGATGGCGGAATGGGACCGCCGGCGCGACGGCCGGGCGCTCGGCCTCGCCTATTCCGACGCCTGGTCCCACTGCGCCCAGATCGCCGAGGTGTCGCTCGACCGGGAGACCGGCGAGATCCGCGTGCACACGGTGTGGTGCGCGGTCGATGCGGGCGTGGCTGTCCAGCCGCGCAACATCGAGGCGCAGATGATCGGCGCGATCACGCATGGCGCCAGCCACGCTCTGTTCGAGCGGATCAACATCGTCGACGGCGAGGCGCAGGAGGCGAATTTCGACACCTATCGGGTGATGCGGATGTCCGAGGCGCCGGAGATCCACGTGACGGTGATCTCGACGCCGGACCATCCGCCCTCCGGCGTCGGCGAAGTCGGCCTCCCGCCGATCGGCCCCGCGATCGCCAATGCGGTGGCGCGGCTCACCGGCGGCGTGCGGCTTCGGCATTATCCGTTCCTGCCGGAGCGGGTGAAGGCAGCGCTCGACGCCTGAATTGGGCGATCAGGCCGACGTGGAGTGCTGCGCTTCGATGAGAGACCTGATCCGGTCGGCATCGTCCGGCGTCGCCGGATTGTAGACGATCATGCCGAGATCGGGCCGGCCGTCGACGCCGAAGGCCGAGAATTCGAAGGCGATCGGCCCGGCGAGCGGGTGGCGCAGGCGCTTGACGCCCTCGCCGTAGCTGCGCACGTCGTTGTCGCGCCACATCGCCTCGAATTCGGGGCTGAGCCGGCAGAGCTCCTCCACCAGGGCCTCCACCTTGGCCGTGGCCCCGGCACGCGCCGCATCCGCCCGGAACGCGGCCACCACGAACCGGGCCACGCCGTCCCAGTCGAACTGCGCTGCACGGACGCGGGGATCCAGGAAGACGAGGCGCAGGATGTTGCGCTGCTCGGGCGGGAGCGATCCGTAGTCGGTCAGCACCGTCGCCGCGGCGCGGTTCCAGGCAACGACATCCCAGGTGGCGGTCTTCACCAGGGCGGGGCTGAGCTCCAGCGCGTCGAGCACGCGCTGCAGCCGCGGCGTGACGCCCTCGGTGGTCTGGTAACGGACCGCGGGCGGGCGGCCGAGGCCGAGCAGGAAGAGGTGCTCGCGCTCGACATCGGTCAGCATCAGGGCGCGGGCGATCCGGTCGAGCACATCGGCCGAGGGCGCGCCGCCCCGGCCCTGCTCCAGCCATGTGTACCAGGTCGCGCTGATGTTGGCGCGCTGGGCCACCTCTTCCCGGCGCAGTCCGGGCGTGCGCCGGCGCGGACCGGACAGGCCGAAGGCCGTCGGATCGAGCTTGGCGCGGCGATCCTTCAGATAGGTCCCCAGCGGATTGTGGCTCGCGACCGGCATGCCGACCCCGTTAGTGATTATACCCCTATAACGTCACTCATTTACCAGGATAGCACAGAGCGGGACAGTCGCCTCCGTCCTCAATCGGAGACGTCCTCATGCGTGTCTTTGTTACCGGAGCCACCGGTTTCGTCGGCTCGGCCGTCGTACGCGAGCTGATCGGCGCGGGCCATCAGGTTCTCGGCCTGACCCGCTCCGACGCGGGCGCCGAATCTCTTCTGGCCGCGGGCGCCCAGCCGCACCGGGGCCATCTCGAGGATCCGGACAGCCTGCGCAGCGGCGCCGCGCAGGCGGCCGCCGTGATCCACACCGCCTTCATCCACGACTTCTCGAAGTTCCGGGAGAACTGCGAAATCGACCGCCGCGCCATCGAGGCGATCGGCGCCGAGCTTGCCGGCTCGGACCGTCCCTTGCTGGTCACCTCCGGGGCCGCGATCGTGGCGCGGGGCCCGGTCGGGACCGAGGAGGACGGGCCAGTCCCCACCTCCGACACCTATCACCGGATGTCCGAGGCGGCGGCCGCCGCAGTGGCGGCGCGGGGCGTGCGCGCGGCGGTGGTGCGCCTGCCGCCCTCGGTCCACGGCGACGGCGACCACGGCTTCGTCCCGATCCTGATCCGGTTGGCCCGGGAGAAGGGCGTATCGGCCACGGTCGGTGACGGGCTCAACCGCTGGCCCGCCGTGCACCGGCTGGATGCCGCCCGCGTCTATCGACTGGCGCTCGAGCGCGGCCCTGTCGCCGGGGCCCGCTATCACGCCGTCGCGGAGGAGGGCGTGCCGTTCCGGGACATTGCCGGCGTGATCGGCCGCCGCCTGGGCGTGCCGGTCGTCGGCAAGTCCGCGGAGGAGGCGGCGGACCATTTCGGCTGGTTCGCGATGTTCGCCGGGATGGACGTCCCGACCTCGAGCGAGCGGACCCGGACCCTGCTGGGCTGGGCGCCGGAGCAGCCCGGCCTGATCGCCGATATCGACCGGCCGGCCTATTTCGGGGGCTGACGGGCAGCGCGGCCGCACGGGCCGCGCTCGAACGTCCGCGGCGGGGAGGGGCGGGTCCTCATCCCCCCGCGTCCAGGCGGCCGGATTTGCTCGCCTGGCGCCCGTCATCGGCCCGGGCGCACGCCTCGTTGGCGGCGCGCTGGACGTCGGTGGGCGGCCCCTCATCGGGGCCGCCGGTCCAGGTGATCTGGATGGCGCCCTGGCTGTTCTTCTTGTACCAGCCGCGATAGGCGCCGCAGCTCACCGATCCTCCGCCCTGGCCGGAAGGGAGGATGGTCCAGTCCTGCGGATCTTGGCACTTCGTCATGCCCGGAAAACCGCATGCGCCGGGCGCAGGTTCCAAAAGGGGCCGCATCACGGCGAACCGCCGCGCCGGCGATCGTGGAAGGAGCATCACGATCGTGGAAAGGGTCCAATAACGCCGGCCTGAAACCTGCTGTTCCCGATGCACCCGTCCCTGTGGTCCGTCGCCATGTTGCGACACGTCTGCAAGACGATCTCGCGGAGCCAGCGGTGGCCGGGATCGGCATCCATGCGAGGGTGCCACATCGTCGAAATGACGATCTCCGGGGTGCGAACGGGAAGGTCGAAGACGGTCAGGCCCTCCACAGAGGGATCGGCGTTGACCAGGCACGCACTCGGCACGAGCGCGATCAGGTCCGATTGGCGTGCTATCCGCAGCGCATCGGAGAAAGCGGGCACGACGACGACGATCTCCCGCTTGAGCCCGAGTTCCTCGAGCGCATCGTCGACCGGGCCCGCAACCGCGCCTTTGCGCGATGCCACGATATGCTTGCAGGCGGCGTAGCGTTCGGGCGTTACCGGCTTCGTCAGCAGGGGATGTCCGGCCCGCGCAGCGCCGACGAAACGGTCGCGGAAGATGCTCTGCGCGCGTATCTCCGGCGCGAATGCGCCCAGCACGCCGATTTCGAGATCGACCTGCCCCTCGCGTAGCGGACCCGGATCCTTTTCCGGCTTTGGCGCGAACCGAAGGCGCACGCGCGGCGCGGCCGATGTGACGGCGGCGACCAGAGGCGCGGAAAACGATTCGACGAACCCCTCGCTGGCGCGAATCGTGAAGGTTCGCTCGAGCGTGGCGATATCGATGTCTCCGGACTGCGGACTGAGAACGATCCGGACATCCCGGGCAAGGGCGTGGACGTGATCGCGGATCTCCGCCGCTCGGGGGGTCGGCACGAGGCGCCGGCCGGCGCGAACCAGCAGCGGATCGCCCGTCGCCGATCGAAGTCGCGTCAGCGTCCGGCTCATGGCCGACGAGCTGAGGCCAAGCCGGCGGGCAGCGCCGGTCACGCTGCCTTCGGCGAGGAGCACGTCCAGCGCCCTGAGAAGATTGAGATCGACCTCGTCCATCAGGCGACGCTATCCGATCGGATGGATCGGGCATAGGCGTCTGGCGCAACTATAGTTTGCCTTCGATGCGTCTGGCGCGGATATGCCGAAGGCCCCACCTTCGTCGCCGACACCCGACGAAAGGCTTCCCGTATGACCCACGCTCCGCAAAGCGATGCCGGCCGCACGATCCTGCTTGTGGGGGCTTCCCGGGGGTTTGCCACAAGCAGCCGGTCAGATGGCTCGTTCGGCAGCGTAGCGCTGCGGACATCGCATGTAAGGCGGCGTACGGCGGTGTTTGGCGGAGAGGGAGGGATTCGAACCCTCGGTGCCCTTGCGGACACAACGGTTTTCGAGACCGTCCTATTCAACCACTCTAGCACCTCTCCGCAGAGGCATGGCGGGCGGTCTCCAGGACCCCCTCCGCGTGGCCGGCGCGGACCATAGTGGAGAGCGTTCCACCATGCAAGCGTCGATTGCGACGTCATTCCGGAGGTCTCGTTCCACTCCATCGTTGACACGCCGGCGCGCCTGACTATAGTGCCGCGTTCACGGACACGGGTGCTGGTTCCGGCTGGCACCCGTGCTCGTTTTTGATCACCTGAGGATGGACCCGCAAGGGGCCTCCTCCTAGTCGACGGCAGCTTGACCATGTTCGCAGTCATCCGCACGGGCGGGAAACAGTACCGGGTCGCCCAGGACCAGCTTGTCACGGTCGAGCGTCTCGACGCCGAGCCGGGCTCGTCCGTCACCCTGGACCAGGTGCTGATGCTCGGCGGCGAAGGCGCTGTCCAGATCGGCACCCCGGTGCTGGTCGGCGCCTCGGTCACCGCCGAGGTGGTCGAGCAGACCCGTGGCCCGAAGATCATCATCTTCAAGAAGAAGCGCCGCCAGAACTACCGGCGGAAGAAGGGCCACCGCCAGGACCTGACGGTGCTCAAGATCACCGCCATCGCCGGCGCGTAAAGAGGAGATCGACAGATGGCACATAAGAAGGCCGGTGGTTCGTCGCGCAACGGCCGCGATTCGGCGGGTCAGCGCCTCGGCGTGAAGAAGTTCGGCGGCGAAGCCGTCGTCCCGGGCAACATCATCGTGCGTCAGCGCGGCACCAAGTTCCATCCCGGCGTGAATGTCGGCATGGGCAAGGACCACACGCTGTTCGCGCTGGTCCCCGGCAATGTCCAGTTCAAGGCGGCCGGCGGCCGCACCACGGTGACGATCGCCCAGGCGGACGCCGCCGAGTAACGCCTCGCCCCCACACCTGAAGAGGTTGGGGGCTCGCAGGCACCGATCTGGTGAAGCGGGGGAATGGGCGACCATTCCCCCGCTTCCTGTTTGATGCGACAAGAAGAGGGCCGGCCCCGGGCCGGCGGCACGGGGCGATTCGGCCATGAAGTTCCTCGACGAAGCCAAGATCTTCCTGAAGAGCGGCGACGGCGGGAATGGCTGCGTCGCCTTCCGGCGTGAGAAGTTCATCGAGTTCGGCGGCCCCAGCGGCGGCGATGGCGGCCGCGGCGGCGACGTCTGGATCGAGGCGGTGGACGGGCTCAACACCCTGATCGATTACCGCTACCAGCAGCATTTCAAGGCCGAGCGCGGCCATCACGGCATGGGCTCCGACCGGTTCGGCGCCGCTGGGGCCGATGCCGTGCTGCGGGTGCCGGTCGGCACCCAGGTGCTGGACGAGGACAAGGAGGAGGTGCTGGCCGACCTGACCGAGGTCGGGCAGCGCCTCCGGCTGCTCAAGGGCGGCGACGGCGGCTTCGGCAACGCCCACTTCAAGACCTCGACCAACCGCGCCCCGCGCCGTTTCGATCCCGGCTGGCCGGGGGAGGAGCGCTGGGTCTGGCTGCGGCTGAAGCTGATCGCCGATGCCGGGCTGGTCGGCCTGCCCAATGCCGGCAAGTCCACCTTCCTGGCCGCCACCACCGCGGCGAAGCCGAAGATCGCCGACTACCCCTTCACCACGCTGCACCCGAATCTCGGCGTGGTCCGCAGCGACGACCACGAGTTCGTGCTGGCCGACATCCCCGGCCTGATCGAGGGCGCGCATGAGGGCGCCGGGCTGGGCGACCGCTTCCTCGGCCATGTCGAGCGCTGCAACGTCCTGTTGCACCTGGTCGACGGCACCCAGGAGGATGTGGCCGAGGCCTATCGCGTGGTCCGCGAGGAGCTTGCGGCCTATGGCGGCGGCCTGGCCGGCAAGCCGGAGATCGTCGGGCTGAACAAGACCGACGCGCTGGACAAGGAGACGATCGCGGCGCGGCTGAAGGCGCTGAAGGCCGCGGCCGGCCGCAAGGCGAAGGTCGTGACCCTGTCCGGCGCGACCGGCGGCGGCGTGCAGGACGTGCTGCGCCTGCTCTGGGCCCGCATCGCCGAAAGCCGCCCGGCCCCGGCCGAGGAGGAGGCGGCGCCGGCGGACATCACCCCATGGGCACCGACCGACTCCGACTGAGCGGCCGGGGCCCGGAGAAGCCGATGGCCTTCGATGCTCCTTCGCACACGCTCGACGACGCGCAGGTGGAGCGGTTCATCGAGGACGGATTCGTCCGGATCGACCGCGCATTCTCCCGGGATCTGGCCGAGCAGGGGCGCGCCATCCTGTGGCGGGACCTGCCCGGCGACCCGCAGGACCCGAAGACCTGGGCGCAGCCGGTCGTCCGGCTCGGCTGGTACGGGCAGGAGCCGTTCCGGCAGGCGGCGAACACACCGGTCCTCCATGCCGCGCTGGACCGGCTGGTCGGCGAAGGGCGGTGGCAGCCGCGCGCGGATCTCGGCACCTTTCCGGTCCGCTTCCCGGCCCGTAAGGCGCCGAACGACGACGGCTGGCATGTCGATGTCAGCTTTCCCGGTGACAGCAGCGACCCCAACGAACGCCAGGACTTCTCGTCCTGGCGGGTGAATGTCAGCTCGCGCGGCCGTGCGCTGGTGATGCTGTTCCTGTTCTCCGATATCGGCCCGGACGACGCGCCGACGCGGCTCAGGGTCGGCTCCCATATCGACATGGCCCGGTTCCTCGAGCCGGCGGGGGAGGCGGGCCTCGCCAGCCCGCGGGTCGACCGGGTCGGCGCAGGCCGGCCGGAGGTTCTGGCGACGGGCGAGGCCGGCACCGTCTATCTGTGCCACCCCTTCATGATCCACGCGGCACAGAAGCACCGCGGGGCGGAGCCGCGCTTCCTGGCGCAGCCCTCGCTCGGCCTGGCCGAGCCCTATCGGCTGGAGCGGCCGGACGGCACCTATTCCCCGGTCGAGACCGCGATCCGCCGGGCGCTCGGCCGGGCCTGAGGGCGCCGTGCCGCGGCGAGGGGAGGGCGGGTCGCGGAACGGCTTTGCCCGCGGCGGGCCGAGAGGCTAGGAAGAAGCCTCTCTTTTCGTCCGTCGAATGCCGCCATGACCGCTTCCCTCGCCCAGGCCCGCCGCATCGTCGTCAAGGTCGGTTCCGCCCTGCTGGTCGACCCGCGCACGGGGCAGCTGCGCCGCGCCTGGCTCGATGCGCTGGCCGACGACGTCGCCCGCTGCCGCGCCCGCGGGCAGGAGGTGGTGATCGTCTCCTCCGGCTCGATCGCGGCGGGGCGTGAGCATCTCGGCCTCAAGGGCCGTGCGCTCAGGCTGGAGGAGAAGCAGGCGGCCGCCGCCACCGGCCAGATCCGGCTGGCCCACGCCTATCAGGAGACGCTGGCCCGGCACGACATCACCGTGGCGCAGATCCTGCTGACCCTGCAGGACACCGAGGACCGCCGCCGCCACCTGAACGGCCGGGCGACGATCGAGACGCTGCTGCGGCTCGGCGCGGTGCCGGTGATCAACGAGAACGACACGGTGGCCACGGCCGAGATCCGCTTCGGCGACAACGACCGGCTGGCGGCGCGGGTGTCGCAGATGATCTCGGCCGACACGCTGGTGCTGCTGTCCGACATCGACGGGCTGTACACCGCCGACCCGAAGCGCGATCCGACCGCGACGCTGATCCCGGAAGTGGGCGAGCTGACGCCGGAGATCGAGGCGATGGCCGGCGAGGCGCTGCCCGGCTATTCCTCCGGCGGCATGGTGACGAAGCTGGTGGCCGCCCGCATCGCCATGGGCGCCGGCTGCCGCATGGTCATCGCCATGGGGAAGGAAGCGGCGCCGCTGCAGCGCATCGAATCCGGCGCGCCCTGTACCTGGTTCGTGCCGGGGGCGGAGCCGCGCACCGCCCGCAAGCGCTGGATCGCCGGGTCGCTGAAGCCGGTCGGGTCGGTGGTGATCGACGCCGGCGCGGCCAGGGCGCTCGCGGACGGGCGCAGCCTGCTGCCGGCCGGGATCACCGCGGTCGAGGGCAGCTTCCGCCGCGGCGACGCGATCGCGGTCAAGGACGGCGACGGCCGGGTGCTGGCGCGCGGCCTCTCGGCCTATGATTCCGACGATGCCGACCGCATCCGCGGCCACAAGAGCCGCGAGATCGAGGCCATCCTCGGCTATCGCGGCCGGGACGAGATGATCCACCGCGACGACCTGGTGCTGGGGTAGGGCCGTAGGTTGGGTTCGCGGCCACGCGAACCCAACAGGAAATGAGCCGGCGCCCGATGTTGGGTTCGCCCGAGAGCGAACCCAACCTACGCATCCTTCGTCAGATGATCCCGGTACCGTTTCCGCAGCTCGGACTTCAGCAGCTTGCCGGTGGCAGTGTGCGGCAGCTCGTCGACGAACACCACGTCGTCCGGCCGCCACCATTTCGCGACCTTGCCGTCGAACCAGGCCAGGATCTCTTCCTTGGTCGGAGCAGCGCCCTCTTCCGGCACCGCGATCAGCACCGGCCGCTCGTCCCATTTCGGGTGGCGGGCGCCGATCACCGCGGCCTCGCGCAGCTTCGGGTGGCCGACGGCGATGTTCTCCAGCGCGATCGAGCTGATCCATTCGCCGCCCGACTTGATCACGTCCTTGGCGCGGTCGACGATCTCGACATAGCCGCTGCCGTCGATGGTGGCGACGTCGCCGGTGCGGAACCAGCCGTCCGGGGTGAAGGCGGGATCGTCGTCGCGGCCGAAATAGGCGGCGGCGACCCAGGGGCCGCGCACCAGGATCTCGCCGAAGGCGATGCCGTCTGCCGGCACGTCGCGGCCCTCGGCGTCGGCAATGCGCAGCCGGATCCCTGGGATCGGCCGGCCCTGCTTGCGCTTCAGCGCGCGCTGTTCCGCCTCGTCCCGGCCCAGGGTCTCCGGCTTGGGCGCGTTGAACAGGCCGATCGGGCTGGTCTCGGTCATGCCCCAGGCATGGCCGATCTCGACGCCATAGTCGCGCTCGAACGCCTCGATCATCGGCAGGGGACAGGCCGAGCCGCCGATCACCAGCCGCGGCGGGCGGGCGAAGCGGCCGCCGCTCTCGCGCAGATGGGCCAGGAGGCCGAGCCAGATCGTCGGCACGCCGGCCGAGAAGGTCACGCCGGTCGCCTCGATCAGCCGGAACAGCGAGGCGCCGTCCAGCCGCGGCCCGGGCAGCACCAGCGACGCCCCGGCCAGCGGCGCGACGAAGGGGATGCCCCAGGCGTTGACGTGGAACATCGGCACCACCGGCATGGCGGTGTCGGTGGCGCGCAGCCCGAAGGCGTCCGGCTGGTTCGCCGCATAGGCGTGCAGCAGGGTCGAGCGGTGCGAGGACAGCACGCCCTTCGGCTCGCCGGTGGTGCCGGAGGAATAGCAGAGGAAGGCGGCCGTGTTCTCGTCCAGCACCGGCCAATCGAAGGCGTCCGGATGGCCGGCGATCAGCGCCTCGTAATCCAGGATCTCGAAGCGGGCGGCGAGGGCGGCCAAAGCGGGCGCTACCGGCTCGGCCGGCGGTTCCAGCAGCACCAGGGTCTTCAACGCCGAGGGCAGCCGGTCGCCGAGCCCGGCCAGGATGGGCAGGAACATCGGGTCGAGGAACAGATGCGTGTCGCCGGCATCGCCGAGGATGTAGGCGATCTGGTCCGGGAACAGCCGCGGATTGACCGTGTGGCACACCGCTCCGATGCCGCTGACGCCGTAGTAGAGCTCGAGATGCCGGTGGTCGTTCCAGGCCAGCGTCGCCAGTCGCTCGCCCCGGGTCACGCCGCGCCCGGTCAGGGCGTGCGCCAGCCGGGCGGTGCGGACGGCGATCTCGGGATAGGAGTGCGTGACCGTGCTGCCGTCGCGGCGCTGGGTAACGATCCGAGAGTGCCGGTGCAGCCGGGCCGCGTGGTCGAGCATCGATCCGATCTGCAAGGGTTCGCGCTGCATCCGGCCGAGCATCGAATCCTCCCCTCATTGCAGCGGCGCGCCGCCTTTCACAGAGGATAAGGGGAAAGCCGGCCGAAGCCACAGGGAAAACCGGGGGAAAGCAGCCGCTTGACAGGCATGGACAGGTCCGGACACCGTTGCCGAAATCGCGGCGGCACGGACCGCGCGGTTGTCTCCGGGGAGGGCAGAGTCTAAGAACCGCAACAGCCGCGCGGCACTGCAACGCCGTGCGGTCGACAAAGATCAGGGATGTGGAGGCATATGATGCGGGTTCTGGGAGCGTTCGTTGCCGGCCTGATGGCCGTGGGAAGCCTGGCCGCCGCGCCGCAGGGGCACGCGGCCGACCTGCTGAGCCAGGTGAAGTCGTCCGGAGAGCTGGTCGTCGGCACCGAGATGCAGTTCGCGCCGTTCGACTTCTCCGAGGACGGCGAGCACAAGGGGCTGAACGTCGAGGTGTTCGACGAGATCGCCAAGGAGCTCGGGGTCAAGATCACCTTCGTCGACCTGCCCTGGGACAGCGTCCTGCCGGGGCTGGAAGCCGGCAAGTTCCAGGTCGTCGCCGGGCCGGTGACGATCACCAGGGCGCGGATGGAGCGCTACCGCTTCACCTCGCCGATCGCCGACGCCTCGGTCGCCCTGCTCAAGCGGGCCGGCGACACCTCGGTGGCGAAGCCCGAGGACATCGCCGGCAAGATGGTCGGCGCCGGCAAGGCCTCCTCGCAGCTCGAGCAGCTCAAGGCCTATGCCGCGACCCTGCCGGGCGGCGCCGAGATCCGCGAATATGTCGACAACAACCAGGCCTATGCCGATCTTGCGGCCGGCCGCATCGTCGCCGTCGGCAACTCGCTGCCGAACATCGCCTATGTGGCGCAGCAGCGGTCCGAGACCTTCGAAGTCGTCATGCCTCCCTTCGGCAAGAAGGTCTATTTCGGCTATCTCGGCCGCAAGGATGCCGACACCGCGCCGCTGCTCGACGCGATCGACGCCGCCCTGGCCAAGATGAAGGCCGACGGTCGCCTCGCCGCGATCCAGAAGAAGTGGTTCGGCGTCGAGATGGATGTGCCCGCCACGGTGACCGACCCGAACGTCTGAGACCGGTTGCCTGAGAGGGTCCGGTGTTCAGCACGGCTGTCATCCTGAAGAGCCTGCCGCTGCTCGTGAAGGGCGCGGGCACGACCCTCTGGGTCTCGGCCGCGTCGCTCGGGCTCGGCTTCCTGCTCGCCGTCGGCATCTGCCTGCTGCAGCTGTCGCACCGGCCCGGGCCGCGCCGGGCCGGCACGCTCTACATCAGCTTCTTCCGTGGCGTGCCGCTGCTGGTCCAGCTGCTGCTGGTCTTCTACCTGCTGCCCTTCATCGGCATCGACGTGCCGCCGCTGGTGGCGGCGATCGCGGCGCTCGCGCTCTGCACCGCGGCCTATATGGCGGAGATCCTGCGCGGCGGCTTCCTCGGCGTGCCCGGGGGCCAGCTGGAGGCGGCGCGGCTGCTCGGCTTCCGGCCGTCCCAGGTGCTCTGGCGCATCCGGGTGCCGCTGGCGCTGCGCCTGACCATGCCGGCGCTGGTCAACGAGTGCACCATGATCCTGAAGGCCTCGTCGCTGATCTCGGTGGTCGGGGTGGCGGAGCTGACGCGGGTCAGCCAGAACATCGTCGCCACCAGCTACCGGCCGCTCGAGATCTATCTCGCCGGCGGTGTGCTCTACCTTGTCCTGAACCTCGCTCTGTCCGGCCTCGGCCTGTGGCTGCAGCGGCGGCTGGGGGCCGGGCGATGAGCTTCGATCCCGCCGTCATCCTCGACCGCCGGGACGAGGTGCTGTCCGGCCTCGGCGTCACCCTCGGCACCTGGATCGTGGGCGTGGCCATCGGCCTCGTCCTCGGCTTCGTCCTGGCGCTGATGCAGCGCGGGCTCGGCCGGGTCGTCCGCGCCGCGGTGCGGGTGGTGATCGAGGTGGTCCGCGGCACGCCCTTCCTGGTGCAGCTCTTCATCCTTTATTACGGCGGGCCCAGCTTCGGCCTGGTGCTCGACCCGATCGAGGCCGGGCTGCTCGGCCTCGGCCTCTATGCCGGCGCCTATTTCGCCGAGATCTTCCGCGCCGGGTTCGAATCCGTGCCGAAAGGCCAGGCCGAGGCCGCCGCCTGCCTGGGCATGGGCCGCGCCACCATCCTGGTGCGGATCGTGCTGCCGCAGATGCTGGTGGTGATCCTGCCGGCGCTGGTCAATATGGTCATCCTCCTCAGCAAGGAGACTGCGATCCTGTCGATCGTCACCATTCCCGAGCTGACCTTCGTCATCCGCGGCATCGGCGCGGAGACCTTCGCCTTCGTCGAGACGACGCTGGCCCTGGCGCTGATCTACTGGGGCCTGGTCGAGGTCGCCGCCGGCTTCGGCCGCTGGGCCGAGCGCCGGGTCGGCCGCTTCCTGGTGCCGGCGTGATGACCCAGCGGGCCCTGATCCAGCTCAGCGGTGTCACCAAGCAGTTCGGGGCGACCCGGGTGCTCAAGGGCGTCGATCTCGAGATCGACCAGTCGGAGGTCGTCTGCATCGTCGGCCCCTCCGGCTCGGGCAAAAGCACGCTCTTGCGCTGCATGGTCTTCCTCGAGGAGCACGATGCCGGCGAGATCCGCATCGACGGCGAGCCGATCGGCTTCGTCACGAAGAACGGCAAGCGCCAACGCATGGGCGAGGCCGGGATCCGCAAGGCGCGGCGCAATGTCGGCATGGTGTTCCAGCAGTTCAACCTGTGGCCGCACATGACCGCGCTGGGCAATGTCGCCGAGGCGCTGATCCGCGTCCGCCGGCTGCCCCGGGTCGAGGCGCAGCGGAAGGCCCAGGCAGCGCTCGACCGGGTCGGGCTGGCCGGCAAGGGCGGCTCCTACCCGTCGCAGCTTTCCGGCGGCCAGCAGCAGCGCGTGGCGATCGCCCGGGCGCTGGCGATGGAGCCGGAGATCATGCTGTTCGACGAGCCGACCTCCTCGCTCGACCCGGAGCTGGTCGGCGAGGTGCTGGAGGTGATGCGCGCTTTGGCCCGCGACGGCATGACCATGGTGGTGGTCACGCATGAGATGGGCTTCGCCGCCCAGGTCGCGACCTCCGTCGTGTTCGTCGATGAGGGCCGGATCCTGGCCAAGGGGCCGCCGCGGCAGATCTTCCTGGAGGACGGGCATCCCCGGATCCGCCAGTTCCTGGACAATTACCGCCAGCGCAACGCCTTCTGGCAGGATGCACCGATCGAAGCAGTGGGAGGATGAGATGACCGAGACGCTGGGCCTTCCGATCGTCGACTTCGCGCCGGTGGTCGCCGGCGACCCGGCGGGCACGGCGGAGGCGGCGCGGCAGATCCACGACGCCTGCACCCGGGTCGGCTTCTTCTACATCCGCAACCATGGCGTGGAGCAGGATGTGATCGACGCGGCGGTCGCCACCATGCGGCGCTTCTTCGACCTGCCGGTCGAGACCAAGCGCCAGGTCAAGGTGAACCAGCGCCACCGCGGCTTCCACGAGATCGGCGGCGCGCTGATGTACGGGGCCAAGAAGCCCGACTACAAGGAGTTCTTCTCGGCCGGGCTGGAGCTGCCGGAGGACGACCCCGACGTGCTGGCCGGCCAGGCGCTGCGCGGCCCGAACAACTGGCCGTCCTTCATGCCCGAGGTGCAGCGCGACTTCTACCGCTACTACGAGGCGATCGGGGTCTGCGGCGCCCATCTGCTGCGGGCCGTGGCCCTCAGCCTCGGCATCGCGCCGGACTTCTTCGCTGCGCGCTACGCCAAGCGCATGCAGCGCACCCAGGCGGTGTTCTACCCGCCGCAGCCGCCCGATCTCGGCGCCGAGCAGTTCGGCGTGGCGCCGCATACCGACTATGGCTGCATCACCCTCCTGTGGCAGGACCAGACCGGCGGGCTGGAGGTCCAGCGCAAGGACGGGCCGTGGATCGACGCCGTGCCGGTCGAGGGCACCTTCGTGATCAATGTCGGCGACCTCCTGGCGCGCTGGTCGAACGACCGTTTCGCCTCGACCCCGCACCGGGTGGTCAACCGCAGCGGCCGCAAGCGCCTGTCGATCGCCACCTTCTACGACCCGACCTATACGGCCACGGTCGATCCGCGCGACCTGAACCTGGGGCAGGGGGAGGAGGCGCACTACCCGCCGGTCGCAGCCGGCGACTACATCGTCGGCCGGATCAACGATTCCTTCAAATACCGCCAGAAGGCGTGACGGTACGGGCAGCAGGCAGGTTGGTCAGACCCGGGTGGCCAGGTATTCCCGGTCGACGGAGGAGTCGTGCACCCGGGGGTCGTAGCCGTAGATGTGCAGCGAGACCGCGACCGCGTCGCTGTCATTGACCATCTGGTGGATGTTGGGCTGTGACGTCGCCAGGCTCGCCATGTCGCCCGGCTGGTGGACGGTTTCCCAGGTTTTCGCCACCCGGATCCCGTCGAAGGCCCGGAAGCGGATCTCGGTCAGGCTGCCGGCGACGATGCCGAAGGCGCAGGCGCAGTGATGGTCGTGGATTGCGGTCCTCGCGCCCCGATCCCACACCATGGCCCAGATGCTGGTCCCCGCATCGCTCCACAGCAGGTTGCGGGCGTAGCTGCCGGGCCGGCGCTCCAGGTCGAGATCGCAGATCAGCTCGGGGTGGGCCGCGAAATGCTCCAGCATCGCCTCGGGCGAGCCGCCGAAATCCGGCAGGGTCTTCAGCATCGCGCCCTGCCACCGGGCGGTGGCGCGGAAGGCCTCTGCTGCAGCTGCGTGGGTCATGGTCCGGCCTGCCTCTCCAAATATGGGGACAGCGTATGCCGGGCCGGCGGGAATCGGCTTGCGTTGTTGCCGGAGATTGGCCGTTCCGTGGAAAATGTTTTTCGGGATTCGCCATTCTGATAGAAGTTGGTTCCATGATCGGCTTCTCGGGCGACGCCGCCCATGCGCCGCACAGAAGGAAGCCCCATGCCATGGCTCCGCCGACGCCCAAGCTCGACGAGATCGATCTCAGGATCCTCAAGGCCCTGCAGGCCGATGCGACGATCGCGCTGGCCGATCTCGCGGCGCAGGCCGGCGTCTCCGCCACGCCGTGCTGGCGCCGGGTGCAGAAGCTCGAACAGGCGGGCATCGTCCGCAAGCGCGTGGCATTGCTCGACAGGACGGCCCTCAATGTCGGCGTGACGGTGTTCATCGCGGTGCGGACGAACCAGCACACGGTCGAATGGCTCGAACGTTTCAGCCGTGCCGTGCGCGACCTTCCGGAGATCGTCGACGTCTATCGCATGAGCGGTGAGATCGACTACCTGCTCAAGGCCCATGTCGCCGACATCGGCAGCTACGACGCGCTCTACAGGAAGATCATCGCGCGGATCGAGCTCGCCGACGTCACCTCCATGTTCGCCATGGAGGAGATCAAGTCGACGACCGAGGTCCCGCTCACCTTCGTCGTCCCTTGAACCCGGCTGGCATCCGCACAAAAACAAGCCGCGGGGGACCGCGGCTTGGTTGAGGTCGTTAGGAAGCGGAAGGGTGCAGAAGGTACTGCACGAGGAACTATACCATAAATTCAGCAAGTGTGGAGTGTTTTTCTAAAGGATCGACGCGAGGTGATTGATCGGACAAAGAAAAATTGCCATACAATTCGGCTTGCATTTCATCATCAATACTATAGAGGCCGATCTTGACGCCAAGATGCGAAGTTGTTCTCTATATCTCTGATTCGGAAAGATTTTAGGCGGCGGGCTTCGGCAGCGGCACGGTCAGCGTGGTCCGCGTGCCGCCGTTCCGGACAATGGTCAGGGTGCCGTCCAGGCGGCGGACCATGGCCTCGACCAGGGTCATGCCGAAGCCACGCCGGTTGCCGTCGTCCGGCCGGCCGTCATCGATGATCACCAGGGCCAGGCCGTCCGCGTCGGTGCGGTGCAGCGACACGGCGATGCGGCCGCCGCGGCCGTCACGGAAACCGTGCTTCAGGCTGTTGGTGACCAGCTCGTTCACGATCAGGCCGAGATGGATGGCGCTGTCCAGCGGGATCTGCTGCCGCGGCGCCTCGACCGTCAGCGCCACCGGGCCGGTGCTGGCGGCGAAGGCGGATTGCAGATGGGCGCACAGATCCTGGACATAGTCGCCGGCATCGATGTGGGACAGGTCGTCCGACCGGTACAGCTTCTGATGCACCAGGCTCAGCGACTGGATGCGGTGGCCGACCACCGCCAGCTCCTCCCGCACCGCCGCGTCGGTGGCGCGCGAGGCCTGCAGGTTGAGCAGGCTGGAGATGATCTGCAGGTTGTTGTTGACGCGGTGATGCACCTCCCGCATCAGCACGTCCTTCTCCTCCAGGCTGGCCCGCAGCGCCCGCTCCACCTCGCGCAGCTGGGCGTTGGCGGCGATCAGCTGCTCCTCGCGCTGGCGCAGCTCGGTCAGGCTCGCGATCTGCTCCACGGTCTGCCGGTGCACCTCCTCGAACGGGTCGACGCCGGTCTCGCCCGCCAGCGCCGCCATGGTCCGGTGCGCCAGCGCCGTCGGCTCGCTGCCGGCGGCGGCGGGCAACTCCTTGCGCATCACCAGCCGGACGACTCCGCGGGCGTGGCGCAGCTCGACCGAATCCATCAGGGCCCGCACCGCCGCGGTGTCCAGGCGCGGCCGCTGGGGCTGTCCCTGGCCCGGCGTCCGGCGCGGCGCGGCCAGAACGATCTCCAGCGCCGTCGGCGGGCCGTCGGTGACCAGCAGCGACAGGTTGGCCTGCTCGAACCGGGCCAGGAAGCTGCGCGTCATGGCCGATGCGGCGGCGACGATCCGCACCCGGTCGCGGCCGTCGAAGCCCAGCTCGGTCGCCACCAGCCGGACGCGCTGCCGGGCCGCGATCACGTCGCGTTCCTCGCGGGTGTCGATGGCTGTGATCAGCGCGCTGGCCATGGCGTGGGCGCCGTTCAGCCCGGTCGCCGCGCCGCGGTCACGCCGGCGCGAGCGGGGGATGCATCGCCAGGGCCTGGCCGATCACCGAGACCAGCGCTTCCGGCCGGAACGGCTTGGTGACGACGAAGGTCGGCTCCAGCCGCTCGCCGGTCAGCAGCCGCTCGGGGAATCCGGTGACGAAGACCACCGGCACCGAGATGTCGTTCAGGATCTCCTGCACCGCCTCGATGCCGCTGTCGCCGCCCTTGAGCTGGATGTCGGCCAGCACGATGTGCGGCGACTCGCGCCTGAACAGGGCGACCGCCGCCGCATGGTCGGCGGCGGTGCCGCAGACGGTGTGGCCCATCTCCTCGACGATGCGGGCGATGTCCATGGCGATCAGCGGCTCGTCCTCGACGATCAGGATGCGGGCCGGGTGCTGGCGCTGCATCTCGCGCCGGGCGGCGTCCAGCTGGTCGCGCACCTCCGCTTCCGGCAGGTGCAGGATGAAGCCGACATCCTCGAAGGAGAAACCTTCCAGCGACACCAGCAGCAGCACCTGGCGCTGCGTCGGCGTCAGCTGCGACAGCCGGGTCTCGACCGGCACCAGCCCTTCCAGCGGCGCTGCGGCGCCCTCGTCGTCGGTGGCGTGCAGCAGGGTGCAGACGTCGTGGAACACGGCGAACAGCTGGACCCGCAGGTTGCCGTCCGCCGGGACCCGCTGCGGATCGGCCAGGATCGCCTCCAGGAACACCCGCATGTACTGGTCGCCCCGCTCCTGCGACCCGACCAGGGCCCGGGCATAGCGCCGCAGGTAGGGCAGGTGCTTCAGGATCTCCTGCGAAGTGCCGGTCATCGCGTCCACCTTCGAATTCGGAAGGGCTTGCCCGTCGAGCGCTATGCTTAACGGCCGTCGCCCCGGATCGCAATCCGTTCCAATGCCGCAGAACCTGTCCGTGGACAAGGGGTGGCACAGGAACTTCCATCCCGGTCGAGGATTGGTAATGTAGCGCACCACCACTGGCCGAAGCAGAGCGGGATCGAGTGTTGATGAACCGACGGCGGGGCGAGCGAACGCGGAGGCGGGATGCGGGGGCGCGGCCGACCGAACCCGGCCGGCCGGCACCGGACCGCCTGAAGCGGCCGCCGCAATTCGACAACTGGCTCTCGCAGCAGCTCCGGACGTTGTACGATCCGGTGCTGGAGGAGCCGTTGCCGGACGATCTGGTGCGGATGCTCGAAAAGGGCGCCGAGGGCGCCGACAAACCGGAGGAGGACGAGGATCGCTGACCGAGACAGGCCGGGCGGATCGCGGATGGGCCGAATTTCTGCCTTATTCGGTGCCGACAGTTCCGACCGCACCGCCATGGATCCCGCGTGGGCGGCACCGCCGTCGGCGTCAACAAGGAGGGGAATGTGCCATTCGACTTTCACGCCGAGCTGACCAAGGCGATCCCGCATCTGCGGGCCTTCGCCCGTTCGCTCAGCGGTGATGCGGATCGCGCCGATGATCTGGTCCAGGACGCGATCCTTCGCGCGCTCCGGGCCGAGAGCCAGTTCACGCCGGGCACCAACTTCCGGGCCTGGATCTTCACCATCCTGCGCAACCAGTACGTCAACCAGCTGCGGCGCCGCAAATTCGTGGCCGAGCCGAAGGATGGGGTCGATCTCGACCTGCTCTGGGTGCCGCCGTCGCAGGATTCGAAGCTGGAGTTCCAGGATTTCCGCCGGGCGCTGATGATGCTGACGCCCGATCAGCGCGAGATCCTGCTGATGGTCGGCGCCTCGGGCTTCAGCTACGAGGAGGCGGCGGAGATCTGCAACTGCGCCGTCGGCACGGTGAAGAGCCGCCTGTCCCGGGCCCGGCGCGAGCTGTCGAGGCTGCTCAGCGCGGGGCGAGGATTGGCGAGACGAGGCGACTTCGCAGGCGAGCGGCGCGGACGCGGAGCCGCCGCGGCGCCGGCGAAAATGACGCGCCCTCGTCTCGCCGGGCAGCCCGCGTCGCGGCGGACGGCGTAGCGGCCGTCGCTTGATTGTCCTGTTGCGGTGAAGCGGGCGGCCTCCGGGCCGCCCGATCCGTTTCAGGTGTGCGGTTGAAGGGCGGCCCTTCCCCTCGTTGTCATGCCCGGGCTTGACCCGGGCATCCAGAGACTGTCGATGCCGCTCTGGGTGGCCCCTGGATTGCCGGGTCAAGCCCGGCAATGACAGCAGAAGGGAAACCGCGCTCCTCCAGTGCCTACCGCTTCCCCGACTCGCGCGTGGTCATCTCGCTGACGATCGGGCTGGTCGCCGGGCGGTTGACGAAGGGCTCGCGCGCCTGCGCCGGCAGGGCCTGGCGGCGGGTCATGCGCCAGGCGGTGAAGATCGCGGTGACGGTGGCGATGGCGGCGCCGTGCAGGAACAGCCCCTGCGGCCCGACCCAGCCCATCACGGTCGATGCCACCAGCGGCCCGGCGCAGGCGCCGACGCCCCAGCACAGCAGCAGGCTGCTGGACAGCGCCACGGCGGTGCCGCGCGGCGCCAGGTCGTTGGCATGGGCGACGCAGATGCCGTAGGTCGAGATCGAGGCCGCGCCCCACAGGCCGAACAGCACCCCCAGCAGCCAGTCCGACTCCGGCCGCGCCAGGGCCAGCGCCAGCGACACCAGGATGGTCACGACGCTGGCGCCGAGCATGACGCTGCGCCGGTCGACCCGGTCGGACAGCCGGCCCAGCGGCCACTGGGCCAGCAGGTTGCCGACCTGGGACATGGCCGGGATGGCGCCGGCGAGGCCGACGGTGAGCCCGACCTGCAGCCCCCAGATCGGGCCGATCGAGGCGACGGCGCTGTTGATCAGCCCGCTGGAGACGCAGCCGATCACCGCGGCCGGCGCGATCCGGTACAACTGGCGCAGCGGCAGGGTGCGGATGGCGGCGATCGACGGGGTCGGCGCCCGGGTCATCGCCACCGGGATCAGCGACATCGAATAGAAGGCCGAGGCGATCATGAACAGCCCCAGCACCACCGGGCCGCCGGTGACCAGCAGCACGAACTGGCCGCCGACCAGCGCCACCTTCTGGACGATGGTGTAGACCGAGAACACCCGGCCGCGATGGGCGTTGGGCGTCATCTCGTTCAGCCAGCTCTCGGCCACGGTGAACAGCCCGGCGGAGCAGAAGCCGGTGACCAGCCGCAGCGCCATCCACCAGGCCGGGTCGGGGGCGAGTGTGAAGCTCAGCGCCGTCACCGAGGTGGCGGCGGCATAGGCGGCGAAGGCGCGGATGTGGCCGACCGCGCCGATGATCCGGGTCGACAGCACGCAGCCCAGCAGGAAGCTCAGCGAATGCGCCGTGGCCACCGCGCTGAAGGCCTGGATCGAATATCCGGCCTGGGTCAGCGAGATCGGCAGGATGGTGACCAGGATGCCGTTGGCGATCTGCAGGACGGAGATGCCGAGGATGATGGCGGCGACGGGCAGGTAGAGGGCAGGCATGGTCCGGGCGGCGTCGGGCGTTTCCCGGCAGCCAAGCGCGGCCCGGCGAGGCGTGTCAAACGGCGTGATCGAAGGGCAGCCCCGATTGGTCCGGCATGGCCTGATCGGACGGGTTCCGGCCCGCCCGACATCGGGCTAGGGTGGCGGGCACAACCATGAGAAGGGGCATGCGGGGGGTGGTTGCAACCAGGCTCGGGCCGTGGAAGCTGCAGGTCGTGGTGGCGGCGGTGTTCGCCGTCATCGTCCTGGCGATCGCGGGCGGGCTGATCTGGTTCAACCACGGTGAGGTGACGAAGCTGGTCCGCGCCGATGCGGCGGCTCGCTTCGACCGCGTGGTCGAGCGCGTCCACAACACCTTCCGGAACGCGCTGCACCTGGCCGATGTGGTGCTGGACACGGCGACGCTGACGATCGAGACCGACGACGTCCCGGAGGACCGTCTGGGCATGGTCCTGGGCGGCACGCTGCGCGACCTGGAGCAGGCGCTGCCGGCCGCCACCGCCTTCTACGTCGCCTGGGTCGACGGCCGCTTCGTGCTGGTGCAGTCGCTGGCGGATGCCGCCCTGCCCGAGGTGCCGGCGGCATCGCTGCCGGGCGCCGCCTATGCGCTGCAATTCGTCGAGCGCGCCGGGGCCGGGACCGTTGCCCGCTGGGTGGTGACCGACGCGGCCGGGCATCCGCTGGGCGAGCCGAGAACCCTGCCCACCGACTACGATCCGCGCGTCCGGCCCTGGTACACGCAGGCGATGGCGGCGGCCGGGCCGGTCATGACCCAGCCCTATCGCTTCAGCAATATCGACGAGGTCGGGGTCACCCTGGCGCGGCGGTCGCGCCTGGCCGATGACGTGGTGTTCGGGGTCGACATCAGCCTGGCCGGGCTCGACCGCACCCTGGCGGAGCTGCGCCGGGCGCCCGAACTCGAGCTGGTGATCTTCGACCGGGCTTCGGGCGCCCTGATCGCCCATCCCGACGGCGTCCGCTTCCGCACCGCCTTCCGCGAGCGCCGGGCCGACCATCTGCCGCGCCTGGCCGATCTGGGCTCGCCGATCCTGGCGGAGCTGTACCGCAGCTTCCAGGCCACCCATACCGGCCGAAACCTGACCGGCACGCTCGGCGACCGGACCTATCTCGAACGCTTCGAGCCGGTCGGGCCGGGCATGCCGGACGTGGTGCTCGGCCTCGCCTATCCCTATGACCTGGTGGTCGGCCCGGCCGACCGCATCCGCTTCACCTCGCTGCTGATCGGCGTCGGCGCCACCATCCTGGCGCTCGGCATCGTCCTGGCCGCTTCGCGCGCCCTGGCCCGGCCGCTGCGCCGGGTGACGACGGAGCTCGGACAGATCATGCGGTTCGACTTCCACGGCAGCGGCACGACGGGGTCGCGGATCGAGGAGATCCGGTCGCTCTCCTCGGCCATCGACGTGCTCGGCCTCACCCTGCGCAGCTTCGCCGCCTATGTTCCGGGCCAGATCGTCCGCGGCATCCTCGGTCGGACGCTGGTGCCCGCGCTGGGCGGGCGGCGCCAGCCGGTCACGGTCCTGTTCTCGGACGTGGCCGGCTTTACTGCGCTGGCCGAAGGCCTGCCGCCGGAGGAGCTGATGGAGCGCACCTCGCGCTATTTCGGCGCGGTGGGGGAGGAGCTGATCGCCGGCGGCGCCACGATAGACAAATACATCGGCGACAGCGTCATGGCGTTTTGGAACGCCCCCGAGGAACAGCCGGACCATGTCCGCCTGGCCTGTCTCGGCGCGCTCAGGGCCGCGGCGCGGGTCGACCGGCTGAACGCCGAGTTCGAGGCCGAGGGCCGCATCCCGATGCCGACCCGTTTCGGCCTGCACACCGGCGAGGCGGTGGTCGGCAATGTCGGCTCGGTCGACCGCATGAACTACACGGCGCTCGGGCATACGGTGAACGTGGCGGCGCGGCTGGAGGCGCTGAACAAGATCCACGGCACCACCATCCTGGTCAGCGAGGCGGTCCGGCAGGGGGTGGGGGAAGAGTTCGAGTTCCGCTTCGTCGGCAACGAGGTGCCGCGCGGCGCCCGCGAACCGGTGCCGATCTACAGCCTGGTCGGGCTGCGCGAGGAGACGGAACGCCGGCCGCAGCCCGCAGCCTAGGGTTGAGGGCCGATATAGCGGGCGCGGGGTCGGATCAGCCGGGCCGCGGCGTACTGCTCCATCACATGCGCCATCCAGCCGACGCTGCGGCCGAGGGCGAAGACCGCCAGCGGCGCCTCCGGCGGCAGGCCGGTCAGCCGGGTCGCCAGCACCAGGGCGAAGTCCATGGTCGGGCGCTCGCCGGTCAGGTCGAACACGGTTTCGACCAGGGTCTCGGCGACCGCCAGCTCCGGCGCGTCCGGCACGGTGGCGACGATGCGGTCCAGGAGGTGCTGGCCGCGCGGATCGCCGTCGGGATAGAGGGGATGGCCGAAGCCGGGCAGGTCCTCGCCGCGCTGCAGCCGCTCCACCACCATGCGGCGGGCGTCGGCGGCGCTGAGCACCAGCTCCAGGAAGGCGCCGGTGCGGGCGCTCAGGCCGCCGTGCAGCGGTCCGTTCAGCGCCGCCAGGCCGGCGGCGACCGCGGCATGCGGCGAGGCGCCGGTCGAGGCGGCGATGCGGGCGGCGAAGGTCGAGGCGGTCAGCTCGTGGTCGGCGCACAGCACCAGGGCCCGGCGCAGCAGGTCGGCGCCGGCGGGTGCCCCCCAGGCCTCGGCCAGACCCTCATGCGCCGGTGCGGCCGAGGCCGGGCGCCGCAGCATCACCGCGGTCAGCCAGCGCAGCAGGCGCGCCCCGGTGCGCTGCAGCCCGGCGGCGGAGCGGGCGAGGGCGCGGTCGTCCTCGACGCTCAGCGCCGGCAGCACCGCCATGGCCCGTTCCAGCGGCGGCAGCCCGCCGGCTTCGGCTGCGATCTGTGCGGCGGCCGGCGGCAGCGGCGCCGCCGATGCGGCGAAGGGATCGTCGGCGGCGACGGACCAGAGCAGCCCGGCGACACTCTCGAGCGTTGCGCTCTCGGCCAGCCGCACCGCGTCGCGGCCGCGGTAGTAGAGCCGCCCGCCGGCGACCAGGGTGATCGCCGATTCCAGCACCGGCTGGCCCCAGTAGAGCGGCGGCGGCGCCGTCTCGGGTTCGGATTTCCGGGCCAGACGGCGGATGTCGGCGGCGGCGTAGCGGCGCTGGCGGCGGCCGGGCTCGGCGATCGAGCGGATCATGCCGCGGCTGACATAGGCGTAGAGCGTGGCCAGGCTGACCCCCAGCTCCGCCGCCGCCTCGCTCGCCGACAGTGTGGGTTCCTGGATCATGGCAGATCGACGCCTACATAGGTTGGGTTCGCGGGCACGCGAACCCAACACCCCGACATCCGGCGACATTGTCGGGTTCGCCGTGGGCGAACCCGACCTACGAGGTGGCGCATCATCCAGATAGATTGATCGCATCTATCAAGATTGACAATCTATCCTCTTGGCTCGACCTTTTGTGCACTGCGAAGAAGGAGGTCGAGATGACGACAGGACTGGACGGAATCGTCGCCGCCGAGACGGTGATGAGCCTGGTGGACGGACAGCGCGGCGTGCTGGTGATCCGCGGCCTGCCGGTCGAGGAGGCGGCGCGGACGCTCGATTTCGAGGGCGTTCTGGCGCTGCTGTGGGACGGTTTCGCCGACACCGCCGACCTCAAGCCCCGGCTGGGTGCCGCCCGCGCCGCGGCCTTCCGCCATGTGCCGCGGCTGCTGCCGGCCGCCGCCGGGCTGCCGCCGATCGACGGGCTGCGGGCGATGATCGCCGGCCTCGCCGATGATGCCGACGGCTCGCCGCTCGGCCTGGTCGCGGCCATGCCGGTGTTCCTGGCGGCGCTGGTGCGCCACGCCCAGGGCAAACCCCTGGTGGCGCCCGACCCGAAGGCCGGCCATGCCGCCGACCTGCTGCGCATGCTGGCGGGCAAGCCGGCCGACCCCAAGCTGGCGCGGGCGCTCGACGCCTATCTCGTCACCGTGTCCGACCACGGCCTGAACGCCTCCACCTTCGCCGCCCGCGTCGTGGCCTCGACCCTGGCCGGCACCGTGGCCTCGGTCACCGCCGCGCTCTGCGCGCTCAAGGGCCCGCTGCATGGCGGCGCGCCGGGGCCGGTGCTGGATATGCTCGACGCGATCGGCATCGGCGCGGCCGCGCCCGGCTGGATCAAGGCGGAGCTTGCGGCCGGCCGCCGGCTGATGGGCTTCGGCCACCGCATCTACCGCACCCGCGACCCGCGCGCCGACGTGCTGAAATCGGTGGTGGCGGGCCTGTCCAGCCCGCGCATCGCCATGGCCGAGACGGTGGAGAAGGCGGCGCTCGTCGCGCTGCACCGGCACAAGCCGGACCGGCCGCTCGAGACCAATGTCGAGTTCTACACCGCGCTGCTGCTCGACGCCGTCGGGCTCGACCGGTCGCTGTTCACCCCGGCCTTCGCCGTCGGCCGCGTCGCCGGCTGGACCGCCCATATCCTGGAGCAGGAGCAGTCCGGCCGGCTGCTGCGGCCCGACAGCCGCTATGTCGGCCCGCAGCCCAGCCTGGCGGCGTAGGCCCGATCACCAGGCCGTATAGCCCCCGTCCGGCCCCAGGATGGCGCCGGTGAAGAAGCCGGAGGCGTCGGCCGCCAGGAACAGGGCGGTGGCGGCGATCTCCCAGGGCTCGCCGCAGCGGGCCATCGGCGTCATCTCGATCCACTGGTCGTACCACTCCTTCTTGGTGCGGCCGGCGAGCGTCATGTCGGTGGCGATGTAGCCCGGGGCGATGGCGTTGACCCGCACCCCGTGCGGCGCCCATTCGCAGGCCAGCGACTTGGTCAAGAGGTGCACCGCGGCCTTGCTGGCGTTGTAATGCGCCTGGCCCTGCGGCTTGTTGACGATGATGCCGGACATCGAGCCGATGTTGACCACGCTGCCGCGCCCGGCCGCCACCATGTGCCTGCCGAAGGCGCGGGCGCACCAGAAGACGGCGTTGACGTTCAGGTCCATGACCTTGCGCCATTCCTCGTCGCTGGTCTCCAGCGCGTCGCTGTTGCGGGCCATGCCGGCGTTGTTCACCAGGATGTCCACGCGGCCGAGCCGCGACCGGACGTCGTCGGCCGCCTTGGTCACGGCGTCGGGATCGGTGACGTCCAGCCTGATGAACTCGCCGCCCACGGCCTTGGCGGTGTCGGCGCCGATATCCGCCAGGATCTCGGCCACCACCACCTTGGCGCCGGCCTCGGCCAGCGCCTCGCAGGTCGCCCGGCCGATGCCGCGGCCGCCGCCGGTCACCACCGCCACGCGGCCGGAAAGGTCGAATTTCTCGCGGTACATGGTCCTCTCCATCACGTCGATATCAGTTCGGAATCAGGTCGACCGCCCGGTCGGCGACCGCCAGCACCGGGGCGTTGGTGTTGCCGCTGGTCACCCGCGGCAGGATCGAGGCGTCGATGACGCGCAGCCGCTCCACCCCGCGGACATTCAGCGCGCGGTCGACCACGGCCATCGGGTCGTCGTCCCGCCCCATGCGGCAGGTGCCTACCGGGTGATAGTTGGTCTTGACCGTGCGCCGGCAATGCGCCGCCAGGTCCTCGTCGCCGGTGGCGGCGTCGCCGGGGAAGATCTCGCCGGTCACCATCCGCCGCACCGGGTCGGCCGCCAGCACCCGGCGGGCGTAGCGCAGCCCGGCGACCGACAGGCGCAGATCCTCCGGGTCGCCGAAGAAGGCGCAGTCGATCAGCGGCGGGTCGCCGGGGTCGGCCGAGCGCAGCGCCACCGATCCGCGCGCCTTCGGCCGCATCAGGCAGGCGTTCAGCGTCACCCCGTCGGTCGGCGCCACGCCGGTGACGTCGCGGTCGAGATAGACGGTGGGCACGCAGTACAGCTGCAGCTTCGGGTCGCTCTGGTCCTCGCCGTCCGGGTCGATGAAGGCGCAGGCCTCGACGCCGGTGGTGGTCACCGGCCCGGACTTGAACAGCAGGTATTGCAGCCCGGCCAGGATCATCGGCAGGCCGCGGTCCTGGCCGAAATAGCCATAGGCGCCGTTGGTGGCGGCCACCACCGGCACCTCGTGATGGTCCTGCAGATTGGCGCCGACGCCCGGCAGGTCGGCCTTGACCTGGATGCCGTGCCGGCCCAGCGCCGCGGCCGGGCCGATGCCGCTGAGCATCAGCAGCTTGGGCGAGGCATAGGCGCCGGCGGCCAGGATCACCTCGGCCCCGGTGGCGCGGCGGCTCTGGCCGTCCTGGACGTAGTCGACGCCGGTGGCGCGGCCGCGCTCGACCAGGATGCGGGTGACGACGGCGCCGGTCTCGACCGTCAGCTTCGGGTCGCGCAGCACCGGGGCCAGGAAGGCGGCGACGGCGCTGCAGCGGGTACGGGTTCGGGCGTCGATGGTGTGCTGCATGAAGCCGACGCCGGCCTGCTCGCCGCCGTTGAAGTCCGGCCGGTAGGGCACGCCCATTCCCTGCAGCGCCTGCACGAAGGCGCGGCTCATCGCGCAGTGCTGGCCGAGATGCGAGACCTTCAGCGGCCCCTCGGTGCCGTGGAAGGGCGCGCCGAGATGGTCGTTGCCCTCCTGCTTGACGAAATAGGGCAGCAGGTCGGCCCAGCCCCAGCCGGAGCCGCCGCCGAGCTCGGCGTCCCAGCCGTCATAGTCCTGCGGCCGGCCGCGCATATAGACCATGGCGTTGACCGCGCTGCCGCCGCCCAAGAGCTTGCCGGTCGGGATGATCGGCGCCCGCCCGCCCAGCTGGGCCTGCGGCACGGTCTCGTTCAGCGTCAGATAGGTGTCCTGGTTCAGGAACTTCATGTAGCCGGCCGGCATGTCCAGGAGCCGGCTGCCGCGCCGCCCCCCGGCCTCCAGCAGCAGCACCCGGGCCCGCCGTTCGGTCACCAGCCGGCTGGCGACGACGCACCCGGCGCTGCCGCCGCCGACGATGATGAAGTCGTAGCCGTCAGCCATGGTGGGCAGCGCTCACTTCACCGCCCCGAAGGTCAGGCCGCGCACCAGCTGGCGCTGCGACAGCCAGCCCAGCACCAGGATCGGCGCGATCGCCAGCGTCGAGGCGGCGGAGAGCTTGGCCCAGAACAGCCCCTCGGGGCTGGAGAACGAGGCGATGAAGGCGGTCAGCGGTCCGGAATCCGGCCCGGTCAGGTTGATGCTCCAGAACGCCTCGTTCCAGCTCAGGATGATGGTCAGCAGCGAGGTCGAGACGATGCCCGGCAGGGTGGTGGGCAAGAGGATGTACAGCATCTCCTGCCAGGACCCGGCGCCGTCCACCCGCGCCGCCTCCAGGATCTCGCGCGGATAGTCGCGGAAATAGGTGTACAGCATCCACACCACGATCGGCAGGTTGACCAGGGTCATCAGCAGCACCATGCCGATGACCGTGTTCAGCAGGCCGACATCGCGGAAGCCCATATACATCGGCACCAGCACGCCGACCGCGGGCATCATCTTGGTCGACAGCATCCACAAGAGCGTGCCCTCGGTCCGCCTGGTCGGGAAGAAGGCCATCGAATAGGCCGCCATGCCGCCGATGATCAGGCACAGCAGGGTCGAGCCGAAGGCGATATAGACCGAGTTCAGCGCGTAGTGGACGTAGTCGATCCGCGAGTTGACGGCGGCGTAGTTCTCCAAAGTCGGGGTGAAGAAGATCGACGGCGGGGTGGCGAAGGCCTCGACCTCGGTCTTGAAGCTGGTCAGCACCATCCAGCCGATCGGGAAGAACAGGACCAGCCCGACCGCCCAGCCCAGGATGGTGACGCCGACCGCCTGCCGCGCGCTGCGTTGCATGGCCATGGCTCAGCCCCCCTTGCGCAGGGTGCGGGCCAAAGCGCGCACCAGGAAGAAGGCGACGATGTTGGCCAGGATCACGGCGACCACGCCGCCGGCCGAGGCGCCGCCGACATTGAACTGCTGCAGCCCGTTCCGGTAGACGAGATAGGTCAGGTTGGTGCTGGCCGTGCCCGGCCCGCCATTGGTGGTGACCAGGATCTCGGCGAAGATCGACAGCAGGAAGATGGTCTGCACCATGATGACCACGCCGATGGCGTGCATCAGATGCGGCAGCACGATGAAGAAGAACATCGCGATCGGCCCGGCGCCGTCGATCCGCGCCGCCTCGCGCTGCTCATGGTCCAGCGACTGCAGCGCGGTCAGCAGGATCAGCACGGCGAAGGGCAGCCACTGCCAGGCGACGATGATGATGATGGCGGCCAGCGGCGCCTGGCTCAGCCAGTCGATCGGCTCCAGCCCGACCGAGCGCGCCACCCAGGTCAGCACGCCGGAGACCGGGTGCAGCATCATGTTCTTCCAGACCAGCGCACTGACTGTCGGCATCACGAAGAACGGCGCGATCACCAGCACGCGGACGATGCCGCGGCCGGGGAAGGGCTGGTCCAGCAGCAGCGCGATCAGGGTGCCCAGCACCACGGTGATCGCCAGCACGGCGCCGACCAGGACCAGCGTGTTCTGGATCGCGTCCCAGAAGGCCGGGTCGTTGACCAGGTAGATGTAGTTGTTCAGCCCCGCGAAGCCGCGCCGCAGCGGGTTCATCAGGTTGTAGCGCAGGGTCGAGAAGTAGATGGTCGCCGCCAGCGGCACGAAGGCCCAGAGGGCCAGGACCGTGACCGAGGGGGCGAGGAGCAGCGTCGCCTTGCGCCGGGTCGAGGCGATGGCGGCCATGGCGTGCATCCTTTCCTGACGATGCGCAGATGGCGCGGGGCCGCTTTCCCCCTCCCGCAAGGGGAGGGGGAGGCGTCACGGGCAGCAGGGACCGGTTACTTGTAGCCGCCCTGGGTCACGGCCCGGTCGGCGGCGTCCTGCGCGGCCTTCAGCGCCGCGTCGACCGTGACCGAGCCGGCGAGGGCGGCGGCGATCTGCTGGCCGACCTCGGTGCCGATGGCCTGGAACTCGGGGATGCCGACGAACTGCACCCCGGTGTAGGGCACCTTCTCGACCGTGGCGTCGTTCGGGTCCGCGGTCTCGATCGCCTTCAGCACGAAGGACGCGAAGGGTGCGGCCTTCTGGTACTCGGGGTTGGCGTAGGTCGAGCTGCGGGTGCCGGGCGGGACCACGGTCCAGCCGTCGCTCTTCGCCACCTTCTCGATATAGGGCTTGGACGTGGCCCAGGTGATGAACTTCTTGGCGGCGTCCGGCGACTTGGTCGACTTCGGCACGGCCAGCGCCCAGGACCACAGCCAGTGGTTGCCCTTCGGCGACTTGGCGACCGGCGCCTGGGCGAAGGCGACCTTGTCGGCCACCGTCGAGTCCTTCGGGTTGTACAGGTAGCCGGCGGCCGAGGTGGCGTCGATCCACATCGCGCATTTGCCGCTGGCGAACAGCGCCCGGTTCTCGTTGTGGCCGTTCGACGGCGCGCCCGGGGGGCCGTAGTTCTTCAACAGGTCGACATAGTAGGTGATGGCCTCCTTCCACGCCGGCGTGTCGATGGTCGGGTTCCAGCTCTCGTCGAACCAGCGGCCGCCATAGGTGTTCACCAGCGGGCCGACGAAGGCCATGTTCTCGCCCCAGCCCGGCTTGCCGCGCAGGCACATGCCGTAGATCTCGTGCGACGGGTCGTGCAGCTTGGACGCGAATTCCTTGATCTGGTCGTAGGTCGGCTGGTCGGGCATCTTCAGCCCGGCCTTGTCGAACAGGTCCTTGCGGTAGAAGGTCATCGAGCTTTCGGCATAGAACGGCAGGGCGTACAGCTTGCCGTCATGCGAAAGCCCGTCGCGCACCGGCTTCAGCACATCTTCGAGGTCGTAGTCGGCCGGCACGTCGTCCATCGGCAGCAGCCAGTCCTGCGCGCCCCAGATCGGCACCTCGTAGGTGCCGATGGTCAGCACGTCGAACTGGCCGCCATTGGTGGCGATGTCGGTGGTGACGCGCTGGCGCAGCACGTTCTCCTCCAGCACCACCCAGTTCAGCGCGATGCCGCTCTCCTTCTCGAAGTCCTTCGACAGGCGCTGCATGATGATCATGTCGGCGTTGTTGACCGTGGCGATGGTCAGCTTCTGCTGCGCCATCGCCGAACCGGACGACAGCAGCAGCGCCAGCGCGCCGGCGCCGGCCAGGGCCTTGCACATCTTCCAGGGCATGGGGGCCTCCTCGGGTTGTTCCTCCACAGCCGCGTCTGTCGCGGTCTCGCTCTCTTCCGGCCGGAAGCCTACGCCGATGCGGGCGGCGGCGCCTGACGGTCGATCGGCTGAGGGTGTGATTCTGCTCAACCGATGAACAGATGTTCATCCCGCAGCCGGCGGGAGTCAAGCGGAGAGGTGCGGGGCGCTGCGCTTCATGCGAGCCTGTCGCCCTCGCGACTCAGGAACGGATTCGGTTCCCATGGCGAAGTGGCTGCCCGCCGCCCTCGACTACATCCCGCGCTGGCTCGATTTCCAGATGCGGCTGACCGGGCAGCCGGGCTGCGTCGTCGCCGTCGCCGAGCACGGCAAGATCGTGCTGGAGCAGGCCTTCGGCACCGCCGAGCTCGGCCGCCGCGCGCCCTTGACGCCGCGCCACCGCTTCCGCGTCGCCTCGCATTCGAAGACCTTCACCGCCGTCGGGATCCTGAAGCTGCGGGAGCAGGGCCGGCTCGGCCTCGACGACCCGGCCGGCCGCCATGTCGACGGGCTGCCCCCGGCGGCGGCCGCCGCCACCCTCGGCCAGCTGCTGTCGCACTCCGCCGGCCTCGGCCGCGACGGCGACGACACCGGCCACTGGATGGACCGCAAGCCCTTCCCGCACGAGAAGGAGCTGCGCGACGCGCTGTCCGCCCCGGCGCCGGTCCCGGCCAGCACCCGGTTCAAGTATTCCAATCTCGGCTTCGGCCTGCTCGGCCTGGTGATCGAGTCGGTGACCGGCGAGGCCTATGCCGACTGGATCCACCGCGAGGTCGTCGCCGCCTCCGGGCTCGAGGAGACGGTGCCCGACCTGCCGTCTCCCGGTGCGACCCCGCTCGCCACCGGCCACAGCGGCCGGCTGCCGCTCGGCAAGCGGGTGCCGATCCCCGGCACCACCCCGACCCACGCGCTGGCCGCCGCCACCGGCTTCGTCTCCACCGCCCGCGACCTGGCCCTGTTCTTCGGCCGGCTCGACCCCGAGGCGAAGGACGGCCTCCTGTCCCCCGCCAGCCGGCGCGAGCTGGTGCGGCCGCAATGGCGCAACCCGGACGCGGAGGCCGAGCGGCATTACGGCCTCGGCACCATGATCGGCCGCACCGGCGACCTCGCCTGGTTCGGCCATGGCGGCGCCTTCCTGGGCTACATCACCCGCACCGTGGTGCTGCCGGGGCAGGGGATCGCCGCCTCGGTCGTGACCAACGCGGTGGACGGCCCGGCCAACCCATGGGCCGAGGGCATCGTCCACATCCTCTCCACCTTCGCCCGGCACGGCGCGCCGACGGCGAAGACGAAGCACTGGACCGGCCGCTGGTGCAGCACCTGGCGCGCCATCGACCTGGTGCCGGCCGGCGGCAAGGTCCTGGTCGCCGACCCGGCGCTGCCGACGCCCTTCCTGGATGCGCCGGAGATCACGCCGGAGGCCTCCGGGCCGGACCGCGGCCGCATCACCCGCGCCCAGGGCTACAACAGCTATGGCGAGGCGGTGGAGCTGAAGCGCGACCGCAAGGGCGCGGTGGCCGAGATCCGCTACGCCGGCAGCCGCCTGCTGCCCGAGGCCAGGCTGGCGGCGGAGCTGAAGCGGCGCTACGGCGGATAGCTGGAACTCTCTCCCCCGACCCGGTGCGCTGGGACGCCCGCGGCGACAACCGCGCCGCGGTGACCGCGCTGCACGTCGTGCGCGGCGGCCGCTTCGTGCAGGTGGCGCTGGTGCCGAAGGGGCGCGCCCCCGGCTGACCCGCCCTGGCCTCCGCGCGGCTTTGCGCTATCCTCGGTGCGGACGGACCCGAGGAGGGGGAGGGATGACGACCGACCAGACCGTGCTCAACCGGATCGAGAAGCTGGTGGCGGAGGAGGAGGCGCTGTGGGCCCGCGGCCGGCCGAGCGACGCCGAGCTGAAGCGGCTGAAGGAGATCGAGGTGGAGCTCGACCGCGCCTGGGACCTGTTGCGCCAGCGCCGCGCCCGCCGCGAATACGGCCAGGACCCCGACGACGCCCATCTCCGCCCCGCCGGCATCGTCCGCACCTACCGCGACGAGTGAGCGGGCGGTCATCGGCTCCCGGTTCGAATCCCGGCCCGTCCGTCACCGCGCCGGCCCAGCCTTCCACTCTCCCCCTCCCCTCGCGGGAGGGGGCAGGGGGAGGGGGCCGCCGCGAGACGATCAGAGCGGCTGGAATGCGCTGGCGTGAGTCGGATGGCGGTGGTTTCGAGAACCGGCGCGCAGCGGACGTTTGGGTCCGTGAGCACCGGAAGCGCAGAAACCGCCGTCAGCCGGCCACGCCAGTAGCATTCCAGATCTCGTGCCCGCCATCCCACATCATCTTGATCGCCACATACAGGATGATCAGCAGCCCGACATAGGCGATCCAGCGGTGGCGGTGCAGCAGCCGGGCGACGAAGTTGGCGGCCAGGCCCATCAGCGCGACGGAGAGGGCGAGGCCGACGATCAGCACCTCGATGTGGTCGCGCGCGGTGCCGGCCACGGCCAGCACGTTGTCCAGCGACATCGACACGTCGGCCACCACGATCTGGGTGACGGCCTGGCGGAAGGTCTTGGTCGCCCCCCTCCCGTTCCCCTTCGAGTCCCCCCTCCCCTCGCGGGAGGGGGTTAGGGGGAGGGGGTTCCCGCCGTCCGAGCCGGCCCCGGTCTCGGCCCCGGCCGCCTCCACATCCCTCAGCGCCGCGGCCTCGGCGGCGTGGTCGGCGCGGATCTCGCGCCACAGCTTCCAGCACACCCACAGCAGCAGGATGCCGCCGGCGAACAGCAGGCCGACGATCTGCAGCAGCTGGGTGGTGAACAGGGCGAAGACGATGCGCAGCACGGTGGCGGCGACGATGCCCCAGAAGATGGCGCGGCGCCGCTCCTCGGCCGCCAGCCCGGCCGCGGCCATGCCGACGACGATGGCGTTGTCGCCGGCCAGCGCCACGTCGATGATCACGACCTGGACGAGGGCGGTGAGCTCGGCGAGCGAGAACCAGTCGGGCATGGCGAGGTCCGATGCAGCGGAAGTCCGGAGCGTCCGGAAGGCGGTGCCGGTTTAGCGCAGGATGGAGGGGGAGGGAACCCCGGGGCGTCGGCTCTTCCCTCGTGTAGAGCAGAGTCTCACGATCACGGACTTAACTACTTCAGACCGAAGCAAAAAAGTCCGGTTGAACCTCCACGCGTTCGACAGTTGCCGTCAGAACGCCAAGTTTGAGGTTTTTCAGAAGATGACAAAGCTCTGCCCCATTGATGAGATCGATCGCAGGCGCTCCGTCCCTGACTGCTTCCCGTTCGGCATCCTTGGTGAAGCGTCCTGTCGTCAGGAATAGTCCCTTGTCCGCTCGTCCAATCACCGCGCCGCGGAAATCTCTGATTTCGCCCGCGCCCACAGAACCAGAGTATCGCTTGCACTGAAAACGGACATGGAACGAGAGCAAATTCAGGCGAAGTACGCCCGAACCATCAATCCCGCCATCTCCCGACCTGCCGGTGACCTCAACTTTGGTAAAGCCGGATTCGCGCAAGATTCTCTGACAAAGTCGCTCAAAAGCAGCGGGTGCCAGCTTTTGCAGGAGATCGAGGAGGGTTTCCTCCCAGCTCAGTTCCTCAATCGGATCTTCGGTACCGTCGTCGATCGACGGTCTCGCTTGATCACGTTCTTTCCGGCGTTGAGATCGCTTATCCTTGACCAGGCGTCGAACTTCTCCGTCCGAGGCGATCTGACGTCCGAAATCAGTGAGTGTCCATACACCTCGCTCACTGTTCTGAATGGCGTCGATGAACTTTAAATGCGTGCGCGCCCATGCCGCGCGATAATCCAGCTTGGTAAGAGGTCCATCATTGTGGGGCACTTCGAGAATGGCATCCGGCAGGTTCATGATCCGTGCGATGCTTTCCGACAGTTCCTCATTCGATGCGGAGCCACCCTTCTCCTCAAGTGCTTTGAGCGTGGGCCAGAGCAGATCCTGATATGTGGGGACTGAGATTTCTGACATCGATTTATCACCCCAATATCGCAAGCAACTGCTGACGCATATCGTTGCGGTTTAAATTCTTCTTTCTGAAAAATGGATCAGGTTCCGGCCAAATTCATTCAAGCCGCCAGCGCTTCCCCGAAGGCCCGCTTCAAGCGCTCGGCCTCATCCTCCGGCAGCCAGCGGGTCATCTGCGGCACCACCGTCTCTATCAGCCGGCGCCGCGCTTGCGGCAGGCCATGCGTACCGGCCTCGCGGGCTTCGGACAGAAGGGCGTCAAGCTTGCGGCGCACACGATCCGGATCGGCCGCCGAGCTGGCCTGAGCCGGCGCCTCGCCGGCAAACATGTCAAGTTGATCCATCGCTGCCGACCTTGTCCGATTCACCGTCATTGTCGGGTCCAAGGCCTAGATCGGCAATACCCAGCAGGGGGTGTCCGAGGATCTGCTCCAGAAGCTCCGCCTGACGCGGTTCCAGCAGCACCAGCCGGCCCAGGACGTGGAGCAGGTTCATCAGGTCCGTGGTGTATTCGTTGAGCCAATGGTCGGGCTGGATGGCGTCGAGCGGCGAGGGTTGTCGGCGGTCCCCGATCACCGGCCGTGACCGGTCGCGCTTACGGTAGCTGAACCATTGCCTGACCACCGGCTTGCCCGACACCTCATAGGCCCAGATTTCCGACATCACGTTGTCGATGTGGCCCTTGCCCACGGTCAATCGGCGCGTCGTCGGGTCATAGTCGATGCTCCCGGGCAAGGGCTCAGGCGTACCGGGAATAGCTCCGCCGACTGGGATTACAGGCGCCCGGGCCTTGTCGAGGCGCGGCGCCTGTTTCGGCCGCCCCGCCGCCGGGTCGTCGAAGCGTTCGCCATAGGTGTGCAGCCAGATCACCTCGCGCCCCAGCGCCACGGCCTGGACGAACAGCCCGGCATCCGCCGTCAGTGGCACGTGCAGGCCGGGCTGCTTCAGATCCTTGGCGAAGCGGGCGATGAAGGCCGGATGCGCCATCACCGCGGCAAGATAAGCCATGAGGTCGGGCGGGCTGACATCGTGGCCGTAGGTTTCGGCAAGATGGGCAAGGATCGCGGGCACGATATTGAATCGGGTGGCGTCGGCATCGGCCCACAGCGGAAAGACGCGACCGCCAAAAGAGCCTTTATAGTGGTGAAGGTCCGGAATCTGACCTGCAAATGAGACTGCCGGACCGGCATCTGGCGAATGTGCATCAAGCGCCGTCAGATACACCTGACTGCCCGAAAACGCTTCCCACAATGTGGGATTTGGCTGATTGATCAGGCGGGCATCGGGAATGATCCATTGCCGGTCAAAGCTGCGGAATGCATAGCGCGTCGGCTCGAAGAGCGGTCCATCCTCGTTGAGGATCGGTCGTGACGGAGTAGGATGGTTTGCAAGGGCCGAGCGCACGATCTTCCGAATATGCTTGTCGCCCGGTTGGTCATTCCGCAGGTGCGGGTGGAATAGCCGCTCCTTCTCGGCGGCATCGGCTTCCGCGGTCAGCCGTGTCCAGCGCCGCGCCAGCGACTCCTTGTCGGGCGCGATCACCCAGGTCCGGCCCGGCATGACGCCCGATCCGTTGTAGACGAACAGGCTCTTGAGCGCCGGGAAATCGGCCCATTCGCCGCTCGCCTCGGGCAGGAAGGGGCCGGCCCAGTCGTCGGGGCCGTCCACCCAGCCCGCGTCGCCGAGCCCAATCTCGGCCAGTGCCGCGAATTTCTCCTCCCGCCGCCCTTCCGCCAGTGCCCGGAAATGCACCCGCCCCGGCGTGCCGGTGTCCTTGGTCCTGCGCCGGGCGGCCAGGACGATGCAGACCGGCTGCTGCACACCTTGGAAGATGCGCGTCGCCACTTCCGGCTGATGCCCTTCGGGCGAGCAGTCGATGACCCAGATATCGGAGCAACTGGCCCTGAGGTCGGCCCGCATCTTCTGGAAGCCTGGCCCGTTCAGGAAGCCTGCGACGGTGATGAAGCAGATGATGCCTTCCTCGTCGCCGTCGGCGAGGCCGGTGGCGTCGTGCCACCCGGCGCCGAAAACCTTCAGGCTCGCCCATCGCCAGAAATAGACATAGAGATTCTTGAGGTGCTTGGCGTGGGCGCCCACGTGCCATTCGGCCGGCGGCCGCCAGCGCTCCATCGGCGCCTCCCGCCCGTCCGAGCCGTCCTCGATCCAGCCGCCGCGTCCCTCTGCCTTCTCCTTGTAGGGCGGATTGCCGATCACCACCGTGATCTTGTCGTTCTTCTTGATCCGGTTGGCCGCTCGCCGCGACTGCGCGATCGGCTGAAAGATCGCGTGAATGTAATCGTCCTCGACGAATGGGTTGCCCAGCGTATCGGTGATGAACAGTTTCGGCTCCGGCAGGTCGCCCCGCGCGCCCGCCTCTTCTATCAGCTCGCCATATTCGGCCAGCAACCGCAGCTGCGCCACGGCGAAGGGGCCGAATTGCAACTCGAAGCCGATCAACCGCTCCGCCGCCGCCTCCAGTGCGCCGGGTACGCTGCCGGGGCCGAGGTCGTCGCCCACGGTCTGGGCAATCTTGCGCAGCACGCCCAGCAGGAACGTGCCCGTGCCCACAGCCGGGTCGGCAATGGTCACGTCATGTGACGCCAGACCCTGCGGCCGGTTGAATAGCGGACTGCGCAGCGCCTCATCCACCAGCCGCACCATGGCGTTCACCACTTCCGGCGGCGTGTAGTACGACCCGGTGCGCTTGCGAAGCGTGTTGTCGTAGACTTCGAGGAAGTGCTCGTAGAAATAGAGCCAAGCGTCGGCATCGCCCTTGCTCAGCGTCGGCCAGTTCACCGCATCGAACACGCGCGCCATGGTGCCCAGCGAGGTTTCGAGCGCCATGAGGTTGTCCACATCGTCGGTCAGCAGGCGCAAGGCGGTGCCGATCAGCGAACTGGACCTGCGCAGCGCATTGGCCGCCTGATCGATGCCGCCAGCCAGCGGAATGTCACGGGCCCGCGCGATCAGCAGGCCGAAGGTCACCGCCTGCGCATAGCCATCGGCAAAGCTTTCATCATTGGCCTCGGGAAACAGCAGCTTGCGCCAGTCCTGTGCCAAGTTGGTGAGGCCTGCATTCCCCTTGCGCAGCTGCTCGCTGACTTCTTCGCGCAACAGGCGGCACAGCCGCGCGCTGATCTCCGCCAGACGCTTCGGGCTCCTTGGCGCCACCGGTTGCCAGCTGAGAAAGTCGCCGATCAGCGCCACCAGCCCCATCGGGGCAGCCAGATCCTCCCCGGAGCTTTCCACGTCGCCTTCGAGGCGGACGATGTCGCCGAAGCGCTCGCCATCCCGCCACAGACCAAAGCTGTTGCCATCGGTGTAGATCAGGTTGGGCAGCGACTTCAGCCGCTCCCATTGTGCCTTGTCGTGTTTGTCGCGGAACGCTCTGGGGTTGGCGCCCTTGCCCGGGGCCTTGACTTCGATGAAGCCGACGAGGGCGTTTCGCACAGTCACAGCATAGTCCGGCCGCGTCCGGTCTTCTGACAGGCTGGTCTCCCCGACCATGCCGACCGCCCCAGGCACATGCCCGGCGATCAACGCCAGGTCGGCGATCAAGACTTCCAGCGGACCACGCAACTGGTCCTCGGGTGCGCCGCTGATGGCGGGGTTCGACAGCTTTGCGGTCGTACGCTTTCCGAACGCCGAAACAGCTTTACTCAAATCAGAAATAGTAATTTGTGCCCCCATCCGCCGACTAGGCGAATACCCGCCACGAGAAACACTGTTACCCATAGGCCGATCCCACTTCAAGCCGCCTGACGGAAGCTCGGAGCGGCCTCGACACGAGATTCAAGGCGAATGCTATTCCGCGGCGCGGGCAATCAACATCAGGGCCCAACTGACTGGCATGGCGGTGCCGACGGCGATCCCAAACATCATGAACAGCCCAAGCATAGCCCACGCAAAAACATTTCGAGCATCGGCCTGGAAAGCAATGCGCAGGCCGTGGAAGAAGACTCCAAACCCTGCAGTTAGCAAGAGCGCGTGGCCGGTTGCGTAGACGCCAAGGCCATAGGCGCGCTGGATCTCGCCCTCCGCTGTGGGTAGGCCGGTCAGAAACAGTCCAAGGAGGATCGCGAACCCCAGGGTCAGAGCGCTGTAGCCCCTGAGTGCTAATGCGTAGGTCTCGGCCGAGAACAGAAGCCGCAGACGCGTCATCACCTGCTGTTTCCAGTCACTATACATTGTTGTGGCTCCCATAATTTTTGAGTCAGCATCTCGTCGCCACTCAGCCCCGCCTCGTCCGGTCTTCCGTCTGCAGCCCGGCATACAGGCGATCTCATCGTCGCTAGGCCTCAGGCCGGCGCCGATTGATCAGCAAAGGTGGTGACGTCGGTGTCGCCCGATGAAGCGTCGCTGATCACTCGTCCAACGACACGTCGTCGGCCGGCGGCATCGGCGGCTGCTCGGGGCGGCCCTCAGGCAGGAAGTCGACGCCGCGCAGCCGGGCGATCTCGGCGAAGATCGTCTGGATGTCCGCAACGCTCCGCTCCATCGGCTCCAGCAGCATGCCGCGGCTGCAGCCGCGCGCCTGGACCTCTTTGCCCGGCAGATGGGACCCCTTGGGCAGGCGCACGACCTGGCTGCGGCCGGTCTGGAACAGCTTGGCGATGGCGGTGTCGCTCATGAGGCGCCTCCATCTGCGAATGTCGATACGGACGATATCTGTCACAGGCGAGGGCGGCAACCAGCCGGGCGCCTGCCGTGGGCGAGTGAACACAATGGTCATTGCCTTATCTCGCGATTCTCGTTCATGATACGTTCTATGGACATGGCGCAATCCGACTCGGACGAGATCCGGCCGACCGACCCCGACATGAAGTGGACGGGGTGGGCGCTGGACCGGCTGCGCGACATTGTCGAGCTGGATATCACCACCAAGCGGGCGACCGTGCGGGAGCAGTCGCAGATCCTGCGGGGATCGGAGATGCCGGACTACCCGCTGATGCAGTCGCGGCTGTCGCGGTCGGTGCGGCTGTCGCTCGCGATGACCGAGCGGATCCGCGCCGACTACCTGATGCGCAAGGCCGGGCGGGTGGAGTCGGGCGAGCAGGAGCGCCGCCGCCGGCGGCGGGAACAGGCCGCCGAGTCCGTCGCCGAGGCGGTGGCCCAGCCGGACGATGCCGGGGACGTCGAACGCGTGCGGTCGATGGTATGGGAGTCGCTGGTCGAGGACGAGATCCTGGACGCGCAGCTCGACACCCTGTCGCCCGAGGAGTTCCTGCGCGAGGTCTGCCGCAAGATCGGCCGCATGCCGCCTTCGGCTTCTCCACCGCAGGGCTGGGACGAGGGCGACATCATCGACCTGCCCGGCACGAGCGTGGAATTCGTCGCCGCGGCCTCTCTGCCCGGGGACGGCTGGGCCGAGCCGCCGGACGAGTCCGGAGACGGTCGTCCGCCGACCAGGCTGCCGAAGCCCGACAGCAGCTGAACGCCGCCGCGGTCGCGACATGCTCTCTTTCCATGACATATTGATCTGTTTCGCCTCTCCCGCCCGCGGGAGGGGCTGGAGGCGCTTGTGGTTCCGGGCGAGGGGAGGGGGCGGTGCCGGCCCTTGTATCTGGAGTGCAGCCCTCGCTGAGGTAGAAGAGAGGGCAGGACAGGGGCCGGTGGCCACCGGCCCCTGTCCTTGGCGGTTGGCGCC